>CASEEY010000111.1 GCA_949287055.1 uncultured Collinsella sp. | reverse complement strand
CAGGCGGCCTCGCGCACCTTCAGCCGTCGCATCCCCGCGCTCGACAACCAGCCCGCCGAGCCCGAGAACGATACCTCGGTGACCGCATCCATCCCGGTCTCCGCGCAGGCTGCCCGCACCGCACGGGCTGCCCGCACCGATCGCGCTGCAGCCTCCGATGCCGCGCGCTCCCACGCCGTCCAGAGCCCGGTCGCCGTGGGCGGCGAGCCTCCCCGCGGTCCGCGCGGCAAGCGCCGCTCCCGCGATGATGACGGTTCGCGTCGCGGCGGCTCGAAGCTCTCCATCGTTTTGATCGTGCTCGGCATCATCCTGCTTATCGTCGCCGCGGGCATCTTCGTGTCAGCCCAGATCGGCTACCGTCAGGCGCAGGAGGCCTACAGCGAGATTCAGCAGTACGCGGTCTCCTCCGACGAGGGCGACGGCGTCCCTGACGTTGACTTCGACGCGCTTGCCGAGATCAACCCCGACGTCGTGGGCTGGCTGTATATCCCGGGCACCGTGGTCAACTACCCGGTCGTCCAGACCGATGACAACACCACGTACCTGACCACGCTGTTCGACCTGTCGGGCAACGGTTCGGGCACGATCTTCATGGACATGGACGACACCGCGCCGGGCATGGTCGACCAGCAGACCACGCTGTACGGGCACCACATGTACGACGGCTCCATGCTGAAGGTCATCGACAACACCACCAACCAGGCCGACTTCGACAAGATCGGGAAGGTCTACTACATCACGCGCGACGCGACCTACACCATGACGCCGCTGTTCACCGCGCAGGTTGAGGACACCTACCTCGACGCGCGCACGCCCAACTTCACCGGCGAGGGCGAATCGCTCCAGGCCTACCTCGAGGACATCTATACCTACGCCAAGGCGCAGGCGCCCGACGCTCAGGAGCGCATCGGCTCGACCGACAAGGTCATGAGCCTGATTACCTGCGCGGGCGAGATCATCCCCCGCACGACGCGCGCCGTCATGGTGCTGTCCGTGGACGCCGAGACCGCGCGGCAGTAGGCCGGGCGCCCGAGCCCTGCGCAGCGAAGGGCGCGCCCGTCCGACAGTGCGAACCCAAGGCGGGTCGGTCGGACCTGCCTGGCCCGTGGCGCTGCGCCGCGCTTGCGAAACCGCCTGGCTATCCTTACGGCTCCGCCGACCGCTATCTGGGCAGCGTGCCCTCGTAGCGGCGCTTGAGCGCGCGAAGCCGTTCAAGTTCGTCGGTCGCCGCGCCGTCGAGATGGGCCGCGACGGCTACCACGAGCGCGTCGACCAACGCGATGGCGCTGGTCATGGAATGGTATTCGAGCGGTTCGCCCCGGTACGCGACAAGCTCGATGTCGGCGCGGGCACTGGCCTCGCGCAGCGCTCTGCTGGTAAAAAGCACCGAAGTCGCGCCGACGGCGTTCGCATGCTCGATGGCTATGCGGCTTTCGGCGGGCAACCGCGAGAATCCGAAGGTCACCAGCGCACTGTCCCGACGCGCGTGCACGAGCCCCTCGAACAGTTCAGATCCTCCCGCCGGCAGCATCTCGACGCGCTTCCCGAAGCGCGCCAAGCGAAAGCGCAGCAGCTCGGCGCAGGCGACGGCAGCGCCCTTGCCATGGATGAGCACGAGCTTTGCATCTGCCAGCGCGCGTGCGGCGCGTCCGAACGCATCGGCGTCGAGGCGTTGCGCCGTGATGTCGAGGTATCCCTGCTGCCCCTTCAAAAAAGCTGCAGCGGATGACGTCCCGCCCTCGATGCTTGCCGCGATCTTCTCTGCTGGCCCCAGCGTACTTGCCGCAACTGCCCCCTTGAGCTCTTTAAAATCCCGAAAGCCGGCGTGCCGTGCAAACCGGGAGACCGTGGCGTCAGATACGCCCAGGCGTGCGGCAAGCTGCTGGATGGGCATGACCAAAAACTCGGTGGGGTTGGACGAGATGAAGTCGATGATGGCGTGTTCTGCCTGGGTATAGGCAATGCCTTGCTTGAACAACGATATCGGCGACATACGGGTCCTTTCATGGGAGGGGCAGATGAGCGCTGGCCGCTTGGCTCGGTGGCGACGGCGGGCCCGGCGGCCCTATGCGGCGACGGCAGGGCGGGCAGCCCTATGCGGCGACGGCAGGGCGGGCAGCCCTATGCGGCGACGGCAGGGCCGCCGGCCCTATGCGGCAGGGCCGGCGAGAATCGTCTCCACGTAGCTGCCGCCCAAGCGGTCGATCTCCTTGAGCGCGCGCTTGAGGGTGGCCGCCGTAAGGACGCGGAACTCAAGGTCCTCGGCGAACTCGATCTGATAGGCGCGCTCGTGCACCTGCTCGAACAGCTCATCAAACGTCGTGCAGGCGTGCGCCATGCGCGTGACGACGCAGCCGTACTGGAACGCCTGGTGCGTGTCCGACCCCGAGACAACGGGAACACCGCCTATGCGCTGGGCGAAGGCGTAGGTCCGCTCGACGGTGCGCGTGCGGTCGTGGCTCAGGTCCTTACCGTTCAGGTCGACAAACTCAAAGCGACGCAGCTGGTCGCAGGTGAGCTCGGGGATGCGCCCCGGCGCGCGGAAGGGGTGGCCTGCCCCAAAGTGCAGCCCGCGGCGCTCCACCTCATCGGCCAGCTCATCGAAGGGCAGGAACGCATCCTTCGCTTTATGCGGTTCAAGCGCGCGGTTAAACGCCAGGATGTCCTCCATGGGGCCAAGCACGAGGGTGTGGCCGCGCTCAGCGATGTCGACCTCCATGCCGGGAAACACCAACAGGCCGTTGACGTCAAAGGCGTCGCCCACGCGCGGATAGCGCGATGAGATATCGGCGTACACCTGCTGGAAGCCCTGGGTGTTGAAATGCTCGGTGAGGCAAAGAGCGTCCAGGCCGGCACGTTTTGCCGAGGCGAACAGCCAGTCGGTGTAGTCGGGCGAGAAGGCGAGGTACTTGGCGAGTTTGCCGTGGGTATGGAAATCGATGATCACGAGAGAACCTCCAGGATGCGGGGTGCGGCGAAGCAGAGCGCGACCCATAGCACGCTTACGGTTGCGAAGATGGCCTCCCGACGTCCGGCGTGCAGTGACGAGAGCTTGATCTTGAGCACCTTCATGTTGGTCGCGGCGTAGCGATACCCCTTGAGCTCAAGCGCCTCGACGGTGGTGCGGGAGCGCTTGGCGGTGTTGAGCATGAGCGGATAGAACGACTGCACGATGGTCTTCACCTGGTAGATAATCCAACGCACCTTTCCGTCGAGCGTCTCGTGCGCGGGCGCGCGCCCACGCAGGCGGAAGGAAAGCAGGATGTTTTGCAGCTCCTCCATGAGGATGGGCAGGATACGGTAGGCAAAACCGATCGAGAAGGACAGGCGCTCGGGGCACCCGAACCACAGCAGGCCGTTCGAGAGCTTGTCGGGATCGAGCCCCGAAAACACCGTGATGCTCGCAAGCGAGACCGTGGCGACTTTGAGCGTCAGCACGAGCAGCGGGATGAGCGTCGACAGATTGCCGCCGAAGAACAGCGACACGATGAACATATAGCCCGTCTGCGAGAAGACGCCGAGCGCGAAGACGAACAGCACGAGCGGCGCCACGCGCGCCAGACGCGTCGTGGCGGCGGTGAACAGGAACATCCCCAGCAGGACGGTAACGTTGCTTATGAACCACGGCGCCAGGCCGAAGAAGAGGTACCACAGCAGAAGGACGCGCGGATCGAGCTTGGCGATGGGCGTGTCATCGTTGCCGTAGGCGTTTTTGAGCACCTGGTCGCGCAAAAAGTCGATGGAAACCTTGTCCATGACGTTTTCAGAGAGCTTCTCGATCATGCGTCAGCACCTTCCCGTCGGTCCGCCTGCCGCTCGCGCCATGCGGGGAAGCAGGCGAGGAAGTCGTCTAGGGTATAGCAGGCCGCGCTGCAGTCGAGCGCCTGCCCCATCGCGAAGATCTCGGGCGGGCGGATGCCCGAGCGGGCGACCACCGCGGCGTCCATGAAGATCTCGTCGGGCGTGCCGTCGCCGATGACCTCGCCGTCGCACAGCACGATGATGCGGTCGGCAAACTGGCATACGAGCTGCATGTCATGGGTGGCGATGACGACGGTGTCCGTCACGCCGCGCAGGTCCGCCACAAGCCCGATGATCTCCTGACGCGTTCCGATGTCGAGGTTGGCGGTCGGCTCATCCAACAGCAGCACAGGCGGGTCGAGCGCAATGCCGATGGCGAGCGAGGCGCGTCGCATCTGGCCTCCGGACATCAGGCGGCCATCGCGGTCCGCGAGCTCAGCCAGGCGGAAGCGCGCGAGCAGCTCCTCCGCGCGCTGCCGCGCGTCCGCGACACCGCGTGCACGCATGGCGAACTCGATATCGGCGCGGATCGAGTCTTTGATAAACATCTGCTCGGGATTTTGATAGACAAGCGAGATGGTCTCGGAGAGCTCGTCGGGCCCTAAGTCGTGCGTCGGCGTGCCGTTGAGCAGCACTTCGCCTGCCTGCGGTTTGATCAGGCCGCACATGAGCTTCATGAGCGTGGATTTTCCGGCGCCGTTGGAGCCGACGAGTGCGATCTTCTCACCCTGGCGGATGTCAAGGTCAAGGCCGCGGAAGACGTTTCGGGGTTCGCCCTTGACGCTGCGGTAGCTCACAGCGACGTCGCGAAAGGATGCCGCCGGAACGCTCGAGGCTTCCGCCTGCTTCTTGCAATCCGCGCTATGGGGCGGTACGAACGGGATATTCGCAAACGCAGCGAAGCCTTCCTCGACGGTCGTGGGGAGCGGCGCATGCTCAGCGAGCGCTCCGACGCGCTTGAGCTCGCGGGCAGCGAGGGCAATCTGCGGCGGGTGCACGTCGCTCGCCTCCAGGTCCTCGATTCGCTGGAGCGCCTCGTGCGCGGGAAGGGTCCAAGCGATGGCGCCGTCGTGCATGAGCGCAGCCGACGAGCAGTACTCGGCGATGAAGTCGGTATGGTGCTCGATGACGATGATCGTCTTGCCGTGGTTTTCGTTGAGATCGCGCAGGACCTCGTACGTCTGGCGTGCGTGGTAGGGGTCGAGCTGGGCGACCGGCTCGTCAAGCACGATGATGTCGGGGCCGAGTGCGATGGCGCCCGCAAGCGCGAGGAGGTGCTTTTGGCCTCCGGACAGCTGCCAGATGTAGGAGTCCGCGCGCTCGGCGAGGCCGCATAGCTCGAGTGCGCGCATGCCGCGCTCGAGATAGTCGTCAAACGCGTAGTTCAGGCAGGCGAAGGACGCCTCGTCCAAGACGGTAGGGCGCACGAGCTGGTTTTCGAAATCCTGGTAGACGTATCCGATGCGCTGCGCGAGCTCGCCGATCTGCGCGGTGGCGGCATCCGTGCCGCACACCGTGATGGACCCGGTGAGGTCGCCGACGATGAACTGGGGAATGAGGCCGTTCATCGTCTTGCAGAGCGTGGACTTGCCGCAGCCGTTCGCGCCCATGATGGCGAGAAAGTCGCCCTCCGGCACGTCAAGGTTGACATGCCGGAGGGTCGGGGCTGCTGCTCCAGGATAGGTGAAGGTGACATCCGTCAGGGTTACAGCAGACACGCAATGGCTCCTCTAGGCGTTCTTCAGCTGAGCGGAGCGATGTGCCCAGAAGGCGGCGACGAGCGCGACGACGGCCGCCACGGCGATGCCGGCGAAGATGGCCGTCTGGCTTTCGGCCCACTCGGCCTCCCACTCGATGATGGACATGCCGGCCTTGGAGACGCAGGCGACCACGATGGCGACGATGAAGCCCACGACAGACCAGCCGATGACGCGGCCGCTCAGGGCAGGCGCTGCATCGTTGTCAGCCGTGCGAGGCTTGCAGCCCAGCAGCGGCTCGATCTTGCCGTACAGACGCGGGACCAAAAAGATGGTGGGCAGCAGGCAGAACAGGAGCCCGAGAAGCACAGGTCGTTCAGGAACGCGAAGCCCTCGGTGGCAAAGACCGACTCAGGAAGGCCGGCGACGGCTTCGAAATCATCCACGGCGACCTGGACCTTCACGATGTCGACCACCGCGCTCATGGCGAGCTGGATGGCCGGACCGGTGATAGCGGCGATAGCGACCTGCTTGACGCTCTTGGGGTTGCGAACCATGAGGCCGGCGATGTAGACGCCGATGGTCACGGTCAGGAACTTCTCGAGCTCGCCCAAGCCGCCGAACTGGCCAAGCATGATCTCGGAAAACACAAGTTCACCGGTCGCGGCGCCCAGGGCGGCGGACAGCGGGTCGAAGAGCATGGCCAAGGTGAGCGGGATAAACAGGAAGAACTCGACGGACAGTTCGACGATGCCGATCTGAATCGACGGAATGAGCTCGGAGATGAGCGTGGCCAAACCGTACAGGGACATGGATAGGACGAAGACCATCAGCTTCTGGGATTGCGTGACCCCACGTTCGGCGATAGATGACATAGCGGTTCCCCTCTTTCGTGGAATGCGGTGCATTGCCGGCATGCTCAAGATTAGGGGTCTACCTGCCAAAATTGTTAAACGCTTCGTAAGATGAAAATAAGCTTTCGCGGGACGCGTCCATGAAAATAATGAGGTCGTGGCGCGATGGGCGGTGCGCCTACGTGGGGCCAGTCGTGCAAATGAACGATATGACGTCTTTACGGATGGTTTACAAAGCGGACGCGGGGTCTTCGGCGGTACAATCGGGCCGTTCTGTGTGGCGGCGCGGCGCGGGCGCGTTCGGGCGTGCTGCCAGCGGTAAATCGACCGAAAGGTGCTCTTGTGGCAACCATGCCCTCTATCGACTCCTGGCTCGCCGAGGCCAAAGCCGACCCGTCGGCGGATTCGTGCGGTATGTACCTCGTCCACAACGGAACGGTGCGCGCGACGCCTAAATCCGAGGTGCGCGGCAGCGAGGCATCACCGTGCGGGCTGCGCCCGGGCGAGCGCGTCGCGGGCATGCGCTTCTCTTACGATGCGGATGTGGTCGAGGCTGCCGTGACTGCGACGCGCGCAATGCCTGGCATCGGTTACGTGCGCGTCTGGCTCAACGAGGGCGAGCTTGCCGTGGGCGACGACATCATGCTCGCGCTTATCGGCGGCGACATCCGCCCGCATGTGGTCGACGCTCTCCAGGCGCTCGTCGGCCGGCTCAAAGACGAGTGCGTCACCGAGGTCGAGCTGCCGGTGTAGCGCCTGCGGCGTCGGGGTAGCACCCGCGCTGCCGCAGGGCACCGCGCTGCTGGCATAACGCTTGCGCAGCAGGCGTCCACACCTCGACGACGCGGCGCACATGTTCCTTCTGGTCCTTCGGGGCACCCTCATCCCTTCGCCTACCGGCGATCATGTCCCAATTTTCTCCTGGCCCCTTTTGGGACACGCTGGCCCCTCGGGGCGCCGATCATACGCCTCTTTTTCTACGCCCCCATTTGGGACGTCTACGCCTTCGGCGCGACGGAGCCGGTGTCCATACGGCCGGAGTTGTCCGGATGGATGGTCATGCTCTGGAACCGGTGCTCCATGTAGCTGTTGTCAAAGTGGCTGGCATAGAACTCCTCGACCGGCGAGGAGGGAGCGATGTCGCTGACGCGCTCAAACCAGCAGTCCAGCGCCTGTAGCGTCATGACGGCGTTGACCAGCATGAGCACGGCGCACAGTGAGGTAAGGGAGTAGCGCGCCTTCCAGGGGATGAGGTTGATGAGCTTGAGCAGGCGCGGAAGCAGCAGTTTGATCCACACGAGACCCAGGATGCCCCAGATGCTCGCGAACATGGTCGAGGTGCGCCCGCCGCACAGGGCAGCGATGGGGTCGGGAATCACCCCGAAGATCATCGCGCCGGTGTAATCCCAGGCTACGGCGCCAAAAGCCGTCTGCATGAACCAGCTGACCGCGTACTCGAACGCACCGCCGATCACAGCGCTCACCAAGAAGATGATGAGCACGTTTTTGCGGTAGAAGCGGTTGAGGGCGGTGGTCATGAGCACGGCGCCCACGCCGTAAATGGGGGAGAAGGGGCCGAACAGCAGGCCCGCGCGGTCCTGGTATACGCCGGGGTCGACCACCGTCATGTGCCAGATGACCTCGAGCACGAGCCCGATGACGCTGCAGACCATGAAAACCCAGAACAGGTTGAAGAAGTTGAGCTTGATGTAGCCCTCGCCGGTCGTATCGCGGCCGAGCATGCCCTCCTCGGCAGCTTCGCGGTCCTGCATGTCCTGCAGACGTTTCTGCAGGTCGCGCTCCTGGCGAAGCGAGGGGTCGATCGTGACCGAGATGACGAGCAGGATGACGAGCTGGATTGCAGGCTGGATGAGCTGGTAGCCGATGCCGTCGAGCATGATGGAGATGATGATCTGCGCGAAGGTGATGGCGATGAGCACTTCCGACCAGATGGCAGCGTTGCGGCGGCGGTTCTTGAGCAGCGAGTAGCCGAAGCGGACGAGCAGCGCGGAGCCGGCGAGCGAGAGCAGCACGTTCAACGAGGTTACGACGATGGTGAGCGTCGGGTCGCGGGCTACGCTGAGCAGGCTGGGGTCGCGCACGAGGACGAGCGTCACGAGCACGATGAGGATGATGCCCAGCACAAGCGTCGCCAGGCCGCTCAGCAGGCACAGGATGCCGTAGACCTTGATGAGACGGGGTATGCGCTTGCGCTCCTCGGGCGTCTCGACCTTGGGGTCGAGGTCGTTGCCGGGAAGTCCCATGTCTTGGCGCGGGGCGGTGTCGGTTGTCGTGCTCACGGGTTCGCGCTCCTTATCAGCGGTGTGCGCTGCATCATACCCCACCGCACCCGTCTCATTCACGGGACCCGCGACATGACGGGTGCGCGGAGCCAGGCCAGGTGGGGCGTAATTTCACCCGCCGGCTCGGTGCACCCGCCGACCTGTGGGTCAGATGGGGACGTGTTCCATCTGACCCATTCCCGCCCTGAGCGTAATTTCACCCTGGGATTTTGTTGCATCGGGC
>CASEEY010000110.1:3874-9840 GCA_949287055.1 uncultured Collinsella sp. | reverse complement strand
TCACAGCTCCGGCGCTTACGCGCCGGAGCTGTGATTTTTCTCGAGCGTGCCGCGCGCCCTGCGCAAAGGAATAGGGAGGGCTTGTCGTCCTCGCCGCGTCGTCAATGGATGCCGATGGCGTGGTGGAGCCTAATTTAGACGGCTTTGGCAGCTTCGATTACACGTTGCATATTTCCGTCGCTTTCCGCCGGGCATTTGCATAGCTTTTCATTCAATGTGCTCGCGTCAAAACCCGTATCGTCCTGGGGCGCGGTTTTTCGGTGACGAACTCCCATCGTCCGGAGACCGTCCGCAAAAGCCCAGTTGTTTCCTGCGACGTTATGACGAGGTATCGCCATAGGTTTCAATTCCCACTCGAAAACCGCGCCCCAGAGCGATACAGGTTTCGCGGATGGGGCCACGAGTGCGATTGTATTCATTGGCGATAAAACTTATCTGCGAGAACGGCGTTTAGTATACGAGCTCGGTTTCCAGCAGCTTCTTGCGCAATTCAAGTCGCTCATGAGTCGGCCCCATCATCTTCGAATTGAGTGAGATGCCCAGGTGATGCGCGATGCGTTGAACGATTCCCTCGAATCTCTCGAAGTTTTTGAAACGACTGGGCGTGACGAACATCACGTGGTGGCCCATCATTTCGAGATCGTCGCGTCGTTCCTCATCCTCGTCAGAATTACCGGCATATTCATGGAACAAACGACTCTGATATTCAATGATAAGCCGCGCGGATCGGTACACGAGGTCTCCGTAGCGTACGCCTTCCACGCGCTTGCTTCCGAGGCGTTTTATGACCGGCAGTTCGGCATTGAGCTCGGGGAGTGGAAGTCCATAACCGCCCGATGTCGGTGGTAAGCAAAGCAGCATGCACAATGCCGTCTCCATGGGCGAAGCGGATTTGTCGCAGACGTATCGGAGCGCCGAAAGCGCTTTCCCTGAACCCCTAATGCCATGATTTGCTTGCGCGTATTCCCGGATGTTTGCCTTGGTGCTGAGCGGCGCAAGGTTGTAGCGCGTGATTCTATCGTGTTCGCTCGGACCGAGCGCATAGGTACCGCAGAGCTCCATAGCGCATCGGACATGGTCCGTCAGCTCTCCGCTTTGACATATATATAAGTACGTAAGCTCCGGTATGGTGCAAGCGCATGCGTCGTCAATGCTGACGAAGCTCGGCGTTGCAATGCCTTCAGGAAGTACGCGGCATATCGCATTTTTCGAGGACCGGCGCGACCGCTTGTCCGGTACGAGGATGCAATAGGGCGGCGTGACAAGCAAAGGGCTGAAGGCCCGCTCAATCTCCTTGACTTGCCGGGCATGCGCTGCAGCGTCATCAAGGTCGTTCGTGCTGAGCAGCATGTCCTCGTACGGTCGCGGGAAGGCTTCGGTCCGCATGAGCTGAAGGGCGCTTTGGCCTGTGAGATATAACTTCGACATACTGCGAATATATCACAAAAATATAAACAAAGTACAAAATACAACTAGCACAGAATAAAAAAGCACCGCCCGAGGTATCTCGGGCGGTGCTGCTGAGCGCTATGCGGTGCGGTCGGCGCGTTAGCGGACCTGGGCGACGTAGGCGACGTTCGTGGAGGTCGCCTTGCCGTCGAGGTGGATGGACATGCGCGGATCGCCGGCGGTCGCGACGGTGAGCTCGCCCTCCTTGACGTAGCCGAGCTCCTTGGCCGTCTCGATGGCCTTGATGATCGTACCGTTGACGGTGCCCTGGGTGATGGCGGCCAGGTGCGGCTCGACGCCCCAGTACATGATCATCTGCTGCACGGCCCACTCGTGGCGGGAGAAGGCGCAGATGGGCACGTTGGGACGGAAGTGCGAGATCAGGCGCGCGGTGCGGCCGGTGGTCGTGGGCACGGTGATGCACTTGGCGCCGACGACGGTGGCCATGTTCACGGCGGACATACCGACGACGTTGTTGATGACGCGGGTGCCGTGCGCGTTCTCGGGCGCGTCGAGCGGCGCGTGAACGGGCAGGTGCTTCTCGGTCTCGTGGGCGATGTGGGCCTGCATCTTCACGGCCTCGACCGGGTACTGGCCAGCAGCGGTCTCGCCGGAGAGCATGACGGCGTCGGTGCCGTCATAGATGGCGTTCGCGACGTCGGCGACCTCGGCGCGCGTCGGGCGCGGATTGTGCTGCATGGAGTCGAGCATCTGGGTCGCGGTGATGACGGGCTTGTAGGCCGCGTTGCACTTGGCGATGATGTCCTTCTGGATGTGGGGGACGAGCTCGGGAGCGATCTCGATGCCCAGGTCGCCGCGGGCGACCATGATGCCATCGGAGACCTCGAGGATGGCGTCGAAGTTCTGGACGCCCAGCGCGCACTCGATCTTCGGGAAGATCGTGACGTGCTCGCCACCGTTCAGGCGGCAGAGGTGGCGGATCTCCTCGACGGCAGCAGCGTTGCGGATGAAGGAGGCGGCGATGTAGTCGATGTTCTCCTTGATACCGAACAGGATGTCCTCGCGGTCGCGGTCGGTGATGGCGGGCAGGGAGATGTCAACGTTGGGGATGTTGACGCCCTTGCGCTCGCCGATCTCGCCGGTGTTCTTGACGATGCAGTGCATGTCCTGGCCGTCGACGGACTCGACCTCGAGGGCGACCAGGCCGTCATCGATCAGGATGAGGGAGCCAGCCTCGGCCTCGGAGGGGAGCTCGAGGTAGTCAAGGGAGATGTGGGTCTCGTCACCGAGCCAGTCCTCGCTGGTGGGCTGCGCGGTCACGATGATCTTGTCGCCCTCGTGGACGGTGATCTTGGCGTGATCCTTGAGCAGGCCGGTGCGGACCTCGGGGCCCTTGGTGTCGAGCAGGATGCCCACGGGGATGCCGAGCTCACGGGAGATGCGGCGGACGCGCTCGATGCGCTCGTGATGCTCCTCGTAAGAGCCGTGCGAGAAGTTGAAGCGGGCGACGTTCATGCCCGCCTTGATCATCTCGCGGAGGGTATCGTCGCTGTCGCAGGCGGGACCCATGGTGCATACGATCTTAGTGCGCTTGTACATTCAGACCTCCATCTGACGTCGACTTTGCGCTGATAAAACGATTTGCCAACGCCGCTATTATAGGCAATCGGATAACAGAGCAATGTAATGTCGCGGTTATTGCTCAGTCTTTTCACAGATTCAGAGCAGATTTACATATCTCATAGGTATGTTGATGCGTGTGAGCGCGCAAGGCAATGGTATCGAGTCCACATCTGCGGGATATCTCCTGTGCCCGCCCGACAAGATGGTGCCAGGTGCAAACTTGTCGCTCGACAAGATGATGCCAGGGACAAACTTGGCAGGGCGGGATGTAGGCGCGGCGCATGCCGCCGGTGGGCTCGCATCGGGCGCACCGGCGGCAGGCCTGCATGGGGCGCTGCTCCCGACGGCGGGCCAGCATCGGACGCCGCTCCCGACAGTCTTAGGCAAAAGTGTTCTCAAAGTGGTTTTCGCATGGTAGCGACGGTGACCGCGGCGCGCGAACTGCCAACGCACGCGGGCTCGAACAGCGGCGACATGGCGTTTCGTGGCACGTGTACCACTTTGACCGCCTACGGATATAAAGGGAGATTCTATGTAGATTTACGGTATGATTTTTGCCATTGCAAGCCGCTGGACAGCGTGCAGCCTCAAGAGGCCCTTGCCCCGCTTTGCGGGGAATTAAGATCGGGCAAATCCCCGTGCCGCCGTCCGGCAACGAGTTCCCATAAGGGGGAGGCAACGATGGAAAAGGAATACTTGGCTTCAGCCGAGGAGGTGCTCGAGGACCAATCCTCGAACGCCGAGACAGGCCTTTCTGCCGACGTTGCGCAGCAGCGTCTGGCCGAGTTCGGCCCCAACAAGCTGGATGAGGAGGAGAAGACCCCGCTGTGGATTCGCTTCTTCCAGCAGATGGCCGACCCGATGGTCATCATGCTCATCTGCGCAGCCGTCATCTCGGCCGTGACCGGCATGATCCAGGGCGAGTCCGAGTGGGCCGACGTCGTCATCATCATGACGGTCGTCATCATCAACTCCGCGCTCGGCGTCATCCAGGAGGCTAAGTCCGAGGAGGCGCTCGAGGCGCTGCAGGAGATGAGCGCGGCGCAGTCCAAGGTCATCCGCGACGGCAAGATGGTCTCGCTCCATTCCTCCGAGCTCGTGCCGGGCGACATCGTCCTGCTCGAGGCCGGCGACTCCGTGCCCGCGGATTGCCGCGTGCTCGAGAGCGCGTCCATGAAGATCGAGGAGGCCGCCCTTACCGGCGAGTCCGTCCCCGTCGAGAAGCACACCAACCCGATCTCGCTCGACGGCGCCGACGACGTGCCGCTGGGCGACCGCAAGAACATGTGCTACATGGGCTCCACCGTGGTCTACGGCCGCGGTCGCGCCGTCGTGGTCGGCACCGGCATGAAGACCGAGATGGGCAAGATCGCCGGCGCCTTGAACGAGGCGAAAGAGGAGCTCACCCCGCTGCAGATGAAGCTCGCCGAGCTCTCCCGGATCCTGACCATCATGGTCATCGTGATCTGCGTGGTTATCTTCGCGGTCGACCTGCTGCGCTCCGGCATCGGCAACGTCATGGCCGAGCCGCACATGCTGCTCGACACCTTCATGGTCGCCGTGTCGCTGGCCGTTGCGGCCATCCCCGAGGGTCTGGTCGCCGTCGTGACGATCGTCCTTTCCATCGGCGTCACCAAGATGGCCAAGCGCCAGGCCATCATCCGCAACCTGTCCGCCGTCGAGACCCTCGGCTGCACGCAGGTCATCTGCTCCGATAAGACCGGTACCCTCACCCAGAACAAGATGACGGTCGTCAAGCACGAGCTCGCCTCCTCCGAGGAGAAGCTGCTGGCCGGCATGGCCCTGTGCTCGGACGCCAAGTGGGACGAGCAGGCCGGCGAGGCCGTGGGCGAGCCCACCGAGTGCGCCCTGGTCAACGATGCGGGCAAGGCCGGCATGCAGGGTCTGGACGTCGAGCATCCGCGCGTGGGCGAGGCTCCGTTCGACTCCGGCCGCAAGATGATGTCCGTCGTGGTCGAGGAGGCCGACGGCTCGTTCGAGCAGTACACCAAGGGCGCGCCCGACGTCATCCTGAACCTGTGCACGCAGGTCTACGAGGACGGCAAGATCGTTCCCATGACCGACGCCAAGCGCGACGAGCTGCTCGCCGCCAACAAGGCCATGGCCGACGAGGCGCTGCGCGTGCTCGCGCTCGCCAGCCGCACCTATAGCGAGAAGCCGACCGACTTCTCCGCCGAGGCGCTCGAGAACAACCTCGTGTTCTGCGGCCTGTCCGGCATGATCGACCCCGAGCGTCCCGAGGTGGCCCCGGCCATCAAGGAGGCTCACGGCGCCGGTATCCGCACCGTCATGATCACGGGCGACCACATCGATACCGCTGTGGCCATCGCCAAGAACCTCGGTATCGTCGAGAGCCGCGACCAGGCCATCACCGGTGCCGAGATCGACAAGATGTCCGACGCCGAGCTCGACCGTCAGATCGAGAAGTACGGCGTGTACGCGCGCGTCCAGCCCGAGCACAAGACGCGCATCGTCGAGGCGTGGAAGTCCAAGAACAAGGTCGTCGCCATGACCGGCGACGGCGTGAACGACGCCCCGTCCATCAAGCATGCCAACATCGGCGTGGGCATGGGCATCACCGGCACCGACGTCACCAAGAACGTCGCCGACATGGTCCTTGCCGACGACAACTTCGCCACCATCATCGGCGCGTGCGAAGAGGGTCGCCGCATCTACGACAACATCCGCAAGGTCATCCAGTTCCTGCTGTCCGCAAACCTGGCCGAGGTCTTCTCGGTGTTCGCCGCCACGCTCATGGGCTTCACGCTGTTCCAGCCCATCCAGCTTTTGTGGGTCAACCTCGTCACCGACTGCTTCCCGGCGCTCGCGCTCGGCATGGAGGAGGCCGAGGGCGACATCATGAAGCGCAAGCCGCGCAACGCCACCGACGGCGTGTTCGCCAACAACATGGG
>CASEEY010000110.1:0-3847 GCA_949287055.1 uncultured Collinsella sp. | reverse complement strand
AGCTCGCCACCACCATGGCTGACGAAGAGGGCGTCATGATGGCGTTCATCACGCTCAACATGGTCGAGATCTTCCACTGCTTCAACATGCGCAGCCGCCGTGCTTCCATCTTCCATATGAAGAAGCAGAACAAGTGGCTGTGGGGCGCCGCGATCCTCGCGCTCATCCTCACGCTCATCGTGGTCGAGGTCGACGCCCTGTCCATGATCTTCTTCGGCGTCGAGCATCTCGAGCCCAAGGGCATGATCACCGCGCTCATGCTCGGCTTCCTGATCATCCCGCTGGTGGAGATCTACAAGGCCATCATGCGCGCCGTGGAGAAGGACAAGTAACCGACAAGTTCGTGCCAGGTGCAAACTTGTCAGCCCAGGACCCGCCTCGGAGCATCTCCGAGGCGGGTCCTTTCGTTAGCGAGCGCGGGAGCCCCCGTGTTAAAACACCCTAGGGATTATTTTTGCATTGTTTATTCGAAAGAATATACAATGCAAAATAATCCCTAGGGTGTTTTAATCCGGGGCTCCCGCGGAGCGACAAGATTGGGCTTGGCGCCAACTTGTCGCGGGTGACACCGGGGAATTGCTTTCGTACCAAGACCGACATTCATTCCCGTGGGGTTGTTCAACATACCCGCTGTGGTTACTTTTAGCGCTTTGACCTTGACTTTTCGTGCAGGGGGGGGGTACGCTCAAAAGGCTTTTTTTGTTGGCGACGTG
Source organism: uncultured Collinsella sp. (assembly GCA_949287055.1). Taxonomy (GTDB): domain Bacteria; phylum Actinomycetota; class Coriobacteriia; order Coriobacteriales; family Coriobacteriaceae; genus Collinsella. Next base: position 3,134 of record CASEEY010000110.1, on the reverse strand, counting down.
TTGGATGATTCCCCGCATCGGGTCGGGGTGCACGTCGCTCCGACCCGATGCGCTTGTGTCGGAAGATGGAGGGAGTTCGGTATGGAAACGGTAAGGAGGGGTCCTGCGGCGCTGATTGCCTGTCTGCTCACGTTTGTGCTGGCGCTTGCCGTAGCGCCTGCCGCGTACGCCTATGATTTGGACGACGGGGTGAACGTTGTCAGCCAGGGGGTAACTGGCGAGACTTTCGAGATTGGTGACGGCAAGGCCGTGATGATCTCCGGTCAGCATGCGTCGGCTGACAACCCCATTGTCTTTAAGGACTGCGTGTTCAACCTTGCAGGTGGGACGGTCAAGATTTCCGGTGCCCAGCAGGATGCTGAAGGCAACTCCATTTCCTATCGCAACGGCGAAGTGGTAACCAAGCTGTGGATCAGCGGCAACGTTCAGTTTGAGAACTGCAAGTTCGTTACGGCCGAGGGCGCCACAAAGACTACGACCGCTGGCTACGATGCTGCGATTTACTTCTATAGCGGCGACATCGACCTTGCGAACTGCAAGCTCAGTGCCACCGGCTACAACGGTCAGTTTCTCGGTCTGTATGGTTCTGACGGCGCGGTGACGTTCGATGGGTGCGACATATCGACCACGAACAACAAGAACGGCTGGAGCTACGCCATGTACGCAGGCTCCGTGCTGAGGCTCGTGAACCACTCCACGATGAGCGCGACCGGATCGACGACGGGCAGCGGCAACATCAACTGCTTCTACTCCGGCGACAACAAGACGGGCTATGACGCCATCTTCGTTGAAGATTCCACGATCGACTTCCAGGACAACGCCGCCGGCGGCTTTGCCATCAACAACGTCAACATCTACGTCAAGAACTCCGAGATCCTGGTAAACAACAACAAGGGGAACGCGTGCAACTCGGGCTACTGGATTGTCGATAATTCGACGATCCAGATGAATGGCAACAAGGGCGGTCACGCGCTTTCGTGCATCGGCTTTAAGATGGCCGACTCGAAGCTTGAGGTTCTTCACAATGGCTATGCCGGCGTTTACGTCCAGTCAACGGATTCCTCGTTGACGAACTGCACGGTCGACCTCCGCTGCAATGGCGAGAAACTGCTCTCCTACTCTGCGGGCGACCTGTGGCTCAACGGTCACAAGCTTACTGTTTCCGGCGGTGCCTCTGAGGCGCAGCCCGGCTCTCCGTGGCTTGGCGGTGTTGGTAGGAAGGGCACGGTTGAGACGATTGGGGATACGACGGTCGTCGCCTACGATCTCAATTCGAACGCCGCAGATAATCTTAAGAGCAACACGGAGCCCGTGCTCACGAACGCGACGCTTGCGCTGAATGAAGATGACCAGGATGGCCACACGCTTTTCCTCAATCCGTTTATGACATCATCGGACTATGCGCGCGGCAACGCCGAGAAGAACAAGAGCGACAACGACGGCGACCTGTTTGACGATCAGCACATCGGTCAGGAGATGACCGACGAGAAGACCGGTGAGACGTTCACGCCGGACCGTGACTACGTCATCGGTGGCGAGACCGCCGAGATTGGCAGCCTTACCACCGCTCAGCTCTCCCACCACAAGTACGACTGGGAGAACGGCGAGGTGACCGTCCAGGCGACGTCCGACACCTACGGCGTGAAGCAATACGAGTGCACGGACGTCTGCTCGGATTATGCCAGCCACACGGCCGAGCACGCCAACAGCTTCGATTGCGATCGCACGTACGTTTATGCGCCGCTTGTGGGCGTCACGTTCGACAAGAACGTTCCTGAGGACGAGGCGGACCAGGTCACCGGCATGCCCGAAGACCAGACCGCGATCGAGTACGAAGGCACCGCCGAGCAGCCCGCCGCCGACCCGAAGCGCGGATCGACTGACCCTGACACGAAGTGGGTCTTTGCCGGTTGGTTTGCCGACAAGGAGTGCACCGAGCGCTTTGAATTCAGCCGCCAGTCTCTGACCGATAACTGGACCGTTGTTTATGCCGGTTGGATTGAGGCGGGAATCGCCAGCATCCAGCCTGCAGACATCACCATCTATATGGGTGGCGACCAGGGTTACGAGGGTGTCATCAATGGCGAGGACGGTAGCTACACCTCCGAGAACTCCCTGCCTGACCCCGGCTTCTACTTTACGCTCCCTGACGAGGTGAACGATGTTCTCGAGGAGGCCGGAATCGCGAATGCGGACGCCGGTGCCGACCTGAGTGATTATCTGACGATTTACACGGTAGATGGCCAGTCCACTTGGAAGGTAACCCGGTACGGCGAGGAGAATTCTTCGGTTGTCGATGGCGGTTCCCGCAAGTTCCTCTATCGCATCGATCCCGATCCTCAGTTCGAGGGCACCAAGCCGCTCCGCCTGCAGTTCACCGATACCGAGACGGGCGAAACCTACCTCTCCGACGAGTTTGACCCCGCAGCTGAGGACGCCCTCTTCAAGCAGTACAAGATGCTCATTTACACCGGCGAGCTCGACCGCGAGAACATCAGAATCCAGATCGACGTGCCAGGCGTCGCCGAGCCCATGCTCTGCGTGCTGGCCACTCCCGAGGAGGGTGCGGGTGGCGACCTTACCGTCCGCTACGTCACCGCTGACAATCCGCAGGATGTCGTGACCGATGCCATCGAGATGGAAGAGGGCATGACGAGCGATGACCTCAACAGCGAGCTCGCTGCCATGCGCGCCGACAATCCTGATCTCGGCATTGCCGTGACCCAGCCGGGAACCACGTACTTCGTGAACGAGAGCGGCATTGATGTGACGGTCGATAACCAGAACGTCAATCCGTCGCTGCTCTTTGACCACATCGTGAGTGACGAGACGGGCGAGGAGACGTCTGCTTTCGACGAGCTGCTCCTTGACCAGGCGGTCAATACCATCGCCACCGAGGATGCGTCCTTTACGGTTGACGGTCACGAAGCACGCTACATCGACCTCGTTGATGCCAACAACGGCAACGCATGGCTGACTACTGACAAACCCGTCGACGTCTATTGGCCGTACCCCGCTGGCACCGACGAGAACACTGAGTTCCGCCTTGTGCACTTCCAGGGTTTGGACCGCGAGATGGCAAACGAGGACATCGAATCTGAGGTCCAGAACTCCACGAAAGAGTACGTGGAGGT
>CASEEY010000109.1 GCA_949287055.1 uncultured Collinsella sp. | reverse complement strand
CGCGCCCGCAGCATGGCCTCGATGGGAACCAGATCCTCCGGCAGCGTCACCTTGAGGTTGTCGCGCGGGGCCTCCACCACACGGACGCGCCCGCCGGCTCGCTCCACGAGCGAAGAATCATCGGTTCCGACAAATCCCTGCTCATCGGCGACCTCATAGGCGCGACGCAGGGCATCCACGGTAAATACCTGCGGGGTCTGGACCGTCCAGAAGCGCGCGCGATCGGGCGTTTGCACGATCGTGCCGTCCTCGACAACCTTGAGCGTGTCTACCGAGGGCTGGCCGCACACTGCGCCGTCGAGCGCGGGGTCGTCGCGGAGCGCCGCCACGGCGCACTCGATGGTCTCCACGGAAATGAGCGGACGTGCGCCGTCGTGCACGGCGACGTAGCGCATCGAACCCGGCGTGGCATCGAGCCCGGCGCGCGTCGAATCCTGCCTGGTCTCGCCTGCCGGCGCGAACACCACGGGCGTCGTGAACCCAAACGGCTCGACAGCCAGGCGCCGCACCCGATCGGTGCGCTCAGCAGGACAGACCACCACGATGGCACCCACGCTCGGCGCGCGGTCGAATGCCTCGAGGCACCAGGACATAAGTGGCCGGCCCGCCACTTCCATGAGCTGCTTGCCGTCCGGATTACCGAAGCGCGTTCCGCTGCCGCCAGCAACGATGACGGCGCTGACGTCGGCAGGCATGATTACGCGCCCTCGCGCTTGCCCTGCATACGGGCGAGAGAGTCAGCCAGGATGGCGGGGTTGTTGACGCCGAAATCGCCCAGGCGCTCGGGGTCCTTCTGGATGTCACCCATGAGCTCCTGCAGCGAACCGTACTCGTCCACGATCTTCTCGGCCACGCCGTCGCGCACGACCGACACGCGCGACAGCGTGCGCAGGCCGAGCGGCGTCATGATGGAGTCCTCGTCCAGATCGTCATAGCCAAGCACGCGGGCGACGCGCGTGGGGCTCGAAAGCTCCTCGGGCGTCATCGCGCTGAAGCACGCGCGGATGTTGCGCGCGTTCTCCTCGGAGGAGTCGCTGGCGTAGTCGCGGATCATCAGGTCGTACTCGGTGTCCATGCTCGCACCGGCAAGCTGCTCCATCTGCATCTGGACGAGCTTGCCTTGGTTGCCCAGCTTGACGATGCAGCTCTTGAGCTCGGTTTTCGCCTGCTGCATGATCTCGAAGCTCGAGAAGATGTCGGTGATGTCCGCCAGCGTGACGTAGTCGTCAAGCTCAAGGGCGGTCAGACGGACGAGCGAGCGGTCGAGGGTGCTGCGTGTGGTCTGCAGCGTAGCGATGAGCTGGTTGACCGAGCCCATGATCATCGAGACGGGCTGCAGCTCGTAGGCCTTGCCCTTCACGTACACGTTCACCACGGAGCGGCGCGACGAGACCGAGATCATGATGGCGTCGGTGAGCACACTCATGCGAGCGGCGGTGCGGTGGCGCATGCCGGTCTCATTGGTCGCGAGCGACGGATCGGGGTTGAGATGGAAGTTCGCGCGCAGGATGTGCGACAGGTCCTCGTCGATCACCACCGCGCCGTCCATCTTGGAGAGCTCGAAAAGGCGGTTGGAGGTAAACGAGATGTTGAGCGGGAAGCCGTCGTTGCCGGCGGCAAGCACGTTCTCGGTATCGCCCACGCAGATGAGCGCGCCGAGGTGCCCGGCGATAATCATATCCAGGGCGGTTCGGATGGGCTGCCCCGGGGCGGTCAGCCGGATCGCCTGGTCCATGCGCTTTTGAATCTCGTTCTTATCCAACGTGCTGCTCCATCTGCCTCGTCGTCCCAGTCATGGTTGTATTGTCTCATGGACCACTGGCCGCTATTCAGACGATTTGAAACTCAAAGAAAAACTGACTTGGAGCTAACAGCATATTGATACGGGGCTGCCATGCGGCGCTTGGCTCCCGAGTGTGCTGTGGCCGTCATCTGACGCACGCAGGCCTCATTGGATCCCGAAACGCCCGCCGCGACAAGATTGCGCCAGATACAGCCTTGTCGGCACAGCAACGGGCCGGATGCATGCTTGCATCCGGCCCGTTCAAAGGCTGAGCTAGAAACCCGAAACTTAGTGCGCACCCGATGCCGTCTGGGCAACACCGCCCGGACCGGCACCGGTCAGAGCAGGAGCTCCGCCGGCGTTGCGCGGCGCGGGCTCAAACGAGGCGCCCAGCGTCCCCTTGGCGCGCGGCGCGGGAATCTCGCCCGTGCCGTGGCTGAACACGAAATGGCCGTCGGCGACATCGGCAAGCACCGTATCGCCTGCGTTCCACTCCCCTGCCAGCAGCTCCTCGGACAGCGGGTCCTCGATCAGACGCTGGATGGCGCGGCGCAGCGGGCGGGCGCCGTTGGTCAGATCGGTTCCCTCGGCCACGATCTTGGCGAGCGCGGCATCGGTCAGCACGATGTTCATGCCGTTGGCAATCAGACGCTGACGCAGATCGTCCACCAGCAGCTGGGCGATCTTCTCCAGCGACTCGCCCGTGAGCTTGCTGAAGACCACGATGTCGTCCACACGGTTCAAGAACTCGGGACGGAACAGGCGCTTGAGCTCGCCCATGGCGCGCGTGCGGATCTCGTCGGTCGAAAGGCCCGTCTCGCCGGTGGTGCCGAAGCCCACACTGGAGTTCTGCGCGATCTCGCGCGCACCGACGTTGGAAGTCATGATGACCACGGTGTTGCGGAAGTCGACCGTCTTGCCCTGCCCGTCGGTCAGGCGACCCTCATCGAGCACCTGCAGCAGGATGTTGAAGATATCGGGATGCGCCTTCTCGATCTCGTCGAACAGCACCACCGAGTACGGATGACGGCGCACGGCCTTGGTGAGCTGGCCGCCCTCCTCGTGTCCCACGTAGCCCGGGGGCGAGCCGATGAGCTTGGAGACTTCGTACTCGCTGGAGAACTCGGACATGTCGAAGCTGATGAGCGCGTCCTTGCTGCCGAACAGATACTCGGCGAGCGTCTTGGCAAGCTCGGTTTTGCCCGTGCCGGTGGGGCCCAGGAAGATGAACGAACCACCCGGACGACGCGGATCCTTGAGCGGCGAGCGCGAGCGGCGGATGGCCTTGGCCACGGCGCGCACGGCCTCGTCCTGGCCGATGATGCGGGTCTTGAGCACGTCTTCGCAGGCGAGCAGGCGGCGCGACTCATCCTCGGTAAGCGAGGAGACCGGCACCCCGGAGGCGACGGACACGATGTCGGCGATCTGCGGCACGTCGATGGTGAGCGGGCTCGCCTCCATCTCGGCGTTCCACGCGGCGCGCGCCTCGGACAGCTCGATTTCGGCTGCGTGCTGCTGCTCGGTGAGCTCGGCGGCGCGATTCATGTCGTCCTCGCCGGTCGCCTCCTCCACCGCAGCCTTGAGCTCGGCTACGTGCTGCTCGGCGACGCGCACGGGCTCGGGCGCGCGGTTCGCGGCGATGCGCGCGCGGGCGCCGGCCTCGTCGATGAGGTCGATGGCCTTATCGGGCAGAAAGCGGTCCTGGATGTAGCGCGACGACAGGTTGACGGACGCCTCGACGGCCTCCGGCGTGTAGCGCACGTGATGGTGCTCCTCGTAGCGAGGCAGCAGCGCGTTCAGGATCTTGATGGTGTCCTCGATGCTCGGCTCCTCGATGTCGATGGACTGGAACCGGCGCTCGAAGGCGGGATCCTTTTGCAGGTGCTTGCGGAACTCCTCGGCGGTCGTGGCGCCGATGATCTGGAACGCCCCACGGGCGAGCACCGGCTTGAGCATGGAGCTCGCATCGATGGAGCCCTCGGCGGAACCGGCGCCGATCAGCGTGTGCATCTCGTCGATGAACAGGATGATGTCATCGGCTTCGGTCGCCTCGGAGATGACGTTTTTCAGGCGCTCCTCGAACTCGCCGCGGTACTTGGCGCCGGCGACAAGGCCGGGCAGGTCGAGCGACCAGATGTTCATGTTGAGCAGGTTCTCGGGCACGTCGTTCTCGGCGATCTTCTGCGCCAGGCCCTCGACGATAGCCGTCTTGCCCACGCCCGGGTCACCCAGGATGAGCGGGTTGTTCTTGGTGCGGCGGGAGAGGATCTCCATCATGCGGGAGATCTCGCGCTCGCGCCCGATGACCGGGTCGAGCTTGCCCTCGCGCGCCTCGGCGGTGAGATTGGTGGCGAACTGCTCGAGCGTGCTGGCAGAGGCATCCTGCCCGCGCGAGGACTCGCCGGAGAAGAACGGCAGACCCGCGCCGGGACGGCCCGAGGCGGATCCGGCCATGGGACGCTTGCTCCCCTGGTCCTTGGCGGTCAGCTTCTCCACGGCCCCGCGGACCGAAGCGGCCGACACACCCAGGCGCTGGAGGATGTCCATGGCCATGCCGTCACCCTCGTCCACGATGCCCTGAAGCAGGTGCTCGGTGGACACATAGGTCTGGTTGTTCTCGCGCGCCAGGCGGAAGCTGCGCTCCATGACGGAGATGACGCGCGGCGTGAAGGCGAGCTTGGCCGCCTCGGCAGCCTCCTCGGGCGCAGCCGTCGTGCGGATCTCGTTGAGCTGCGACAGGATGTCGTCGTAGGAAATCTCGAGCGAGCGCAGCGCCTCGGCGGCGATGCCCTCCTGCTCCTTGGCGAGCGCGAGCAGCAGATGCTCGGTGCCCACCTTAGAGGAATGCTGCGCGAGCGCCTCCTCCTTGGCAAGAGACATGACGCGGCGCGCGCGGTCGGTGAATCGATCTAACATGCGCTTACCTCTTATGTGCTCATGGGTGTCGTTGTCGTATACCGAACGACCTGTACCCTAAAGAAGAAATATCTTAACCGAAACGGCAGCATTCACGCACGAAACACACGTATCGCCGCGATTGCGGACGACAAGTTGGTGCCAGGTGCAAACTTGTCCGCCTAGCGGCGCGCGGCTATGAGCGCAGCGACCTCGTCAGCGGCGGGAACGGCCTGCTGCGCGCCGAGACGGGCGGTGGCAAGCGCCGAGGCACAGGTCGCCCACTCCACGGTCTCGTCAAGGGCAAGCCCCCGTGACCTGCCCATAGCGAGCGCGCCGATGTAGGTATCGCCGGCGCCCGTCGTGTCGACGACGCGCACCGCAGGCGGCTTGGACTCGATGATCCCGCCCCCGCTCAACACGCGCGAGCCCTGTGCCCCGAGCGTGAGGGCTGCCACCTCGACGCCCCAAGAGGCCAGACGCTCCAGCGCGCGCCCGATCGTTCGCTCATCGTCGGGGAACACGCCCGTCACGATCTCGCACTCCGTCTCGTTCAGGCAGATCGCGTCGATAGCAGGCCAGACCTCGCGCGGGATCTCGACGGCGGGCGCCGGATTGAAGATGGTGTACAGCCCGCGGGCATGCGCCGCGGCGAGCGCCTCCCAGGTAGCTGCCAGATCACACTCGAGCTGCGTCACGAACACGTCACCAGGCGTCGCCACCCCGTCGAGCGCAACCGTGACATCGTGCCCCGTGAGCACGTGGTTTGCACCCGGGTCCAGCACGATGCAGTTGTCGCCACCCACGCGCGTGATGGATGCCACGCCGGTCGAAATCCCCTCGATATGGCGGATGCGCCCGCATGCGACCCCCGCCCGCTCCAGCGAGGTCACAAGGGCGTCCCCGAACACATCGGTGCCCACCGCGCCGACCATGAGCGTATCCGCCCCGAGGCGCGACGCGGCGACGGCCTGGTTTGCGCCCTTACCGCCGGGATTGAGCAGAAAGCCGCTGCCCGTGACGGTCTCGCCCATGCGCGGCTGCCGCGGACATTCGATCGTCAGGTCCATATTGAGGCTGCCGAAAACGATTACCTTGCCCATCGTGCACCCGCCTTGACGTCTGTGCCCGCCACATCCCGTACCGGGTCATCGGTAGCATACCCTCCGAGAGGCAAGTTTGAACCTGGCACCATCTTGTCGCGACAAGTTTGCACCTGGCACCGTCTTGTCGGGCAGAAATTTGTAATGTACCTAAATGTTTTTGAAAACTACTTCTAATCCGCAAGCGATTGGGT
>CASEEY010000108.1 GCA_949287055.1 uncultured Collinsella sp. | reverse complement strand
CTTCGGAATCCGCGGGCGCAACCTCCTGGGAGATCCGGCGCCGAACGCCATTCTGCCTAATCCGCGTCCACCCGCGGGCCGGAGGCGCGATTCTCTCGAAAGGGGCCGAACCCCAAGGAGGAGCGCGCGCCCTCCGCCCCATTCGCGCCCTTTATCCCATATTCGCGTCTACGGGTAAAGAAGCGCGGCCACTGCGCGAGAAGTGGCGACTTCAATATAGGAGGAGCATCCTGTATTTCGTCAAGCGTGACGAGCGGGTCGCCAATTTTGGATGCGCATTCTAACAAGGTGAGCAAACTCTAACAAGATGAGCAATTGCGGAGTCGATATCTGTCGAGTGCGATGGCGGGCACATGGGGCGGGCCCCTTTTCGCCTTACGTGGTAGAGTGGGCGAGAGGCGAGAGTATTCGACGGGAGGCTTAACGTATGGCTGAGGAAACTAGGCGCACCCAGCAGGAGGAGCGTGCGCGAAAGGCGGCGAAGACCCCGCACGACCCGTCTATCCGCGCGGAGAACGAGGACGATGACGGCTACGACCCCTATTCCGATCGACGCCCGGAGCCCGAGCCGCTGTTCGAGCGCGATCCGTGGGGATAGATGGCGGGTTGCCACCGTTGGGGCTGTTGTAGCAGGCTACAATATATAAGTTGATTCGTTCGAATCCGATTGCGTCGCGCGTGTGTCGTCGCGTCGCATCATGGAAGGAGACCTATGTCCTCGTTGTGCAAGACCGTCAAGGTCATCGCGCTCATCATGCTCGTGTTGGGTGTGCTGTCCATCATCTTCGGCGCCGTGATGTTCGTGAACGCCGGCGCGCTCGATGCCGCCGACGGCGGTGCCGCCTCGGCCCAGACCTCCGGCATCATCATGATTGCGACCGGCGTGTTCTACCTGATCGCCGGCATCTCCGGCGCGCTCGGTGCGAACAATCCCTCGAAGCTCGGTACGTTCATCGTGTTGTGCGTCATCATCATGCTCGTCAACGTTGCCGGCGTGGCGCTGGTCTTGACGGGTGGCTCCGGTTCCCCCGTGTACAACATCGCGTACGCGGTCGTGGCACTGATCGCCGCGGTGTGCGCGGTGCGCGCCAAGAAGGATGCGGCGGACCGCCTGCTCTAAGGCGTGGAGATTCGCATCGGGCCGATGGGCCGATGGGCGTTCTGCAGGGGATAGAGCACCGCTCTCCTAAAGCGGGTGTCGACGGTTCGAATCCGCCCGGGGGCACCAGGGAACAAGACGGCGTCGCTGCTGCGGCGCCGTTTCTGGTTTATAGGGTCAGCCGGCGGATTCGAACCCGTTGGGGCCGCGAGGCTGAGCAAACGCGCGAGCGTTTGCCAGCGAGCGTGCGAGGGCGCGCCAGCGCCCGAAGCGGCGGACGGCGCAGCCGGGCGCGAATCCGCCCGGGGGCACCAGGGAACAAGACGGCGTCGCCGCTGCGGCGCCGTTTCTGGTTTATGGGGGCTGCCCGCGGATTCGGGCCGTCGACGCCCGCGTCGCCAGCTTTCCTGCGGGTGTCGTTTTGGTTTGGGTTCCTTCCTTTTCACTCGCGAGCTGAGTTCTGGTCACGCATAAACGATTACTGTCGTCGCGGGCAGACGGGACGGCGATATTCGGGTCGGTTGAGCTGGCGGCAAGCAAGGCGGCAAACGATCCGCCCCCGTCGCATCGCATCCGGGCACGGGACGTCTTTCGATTAGCAATATAAGATATTATTTTGCGCACTTTCGGATTGCCGGTGCGGCAGCGACGCGGCGGACGAGCGTCCTCTCCGCGTCAGTAATCGTTCATTGCTGACCACTTGTCTCAAAACGAAGCTCCCGTCCGGCCGGGCTAGGATTTCGCGATGCATAATTACGCACACATCCCGTTTGAAAATGAATAAGCGTTGAAAGATTCGTCACGGCCCGCCTCTGCAGGAGTTGAGCCAAGGCGAAATCCGGGATGATTCGCGGTTCCACGTCAAGAGCTCACCCTGCGATACACGAGGCCGCCACCATGGGGTGTTTTATTCTTTTGCAACGTGGTGCACGCCAGTATTATAAAAGCCGCGCTTCGTGGTATAAGTACCAAGCGAACACCATTCGGCCTCGAGGTATCCAGGGAGGTGTCGCCATGGCCAACAAGGTAACGCTCAAGCAGATCGCGCGTGAGGTGGGCCTCTCGCCTGCGTCCGTGTCGCTCGTGCTCAACAACCGGCCGTGCCGCATCTCGGAGGAGAACCGCCGCCGCATCAAAGAGGTCGCGGCGCGTGAGCACTACATCCCCAACCAGATCGCCCGCAGCCTGGTCACGCAGCAGTCCAAGACGCTCGGCCTGATCGTGCCCAACATCGAGAGCCGCTTCTTCTCGTCCCTCGCCAAAAATCTCGAGCAGCGTTGCCGCGCCGAGGGCTATGCGCTGTTCATCACCAACTCCGACGGCCTGGCCGAAAACGATCTCGAGCTGCTCAACCTGCTCGTGACGCGCGGCGTCGACGGCCTGTTCCTGGTCGTCAGCGACGAGGCGCCCGATGATCGCGCCCTGTTTGACGAGCTGTCGAGCCTTGCCATCCCCTACGTCATGGTCGACCGTGTCATGGACGAGCTGCCCTGCGACAAGGTGATGTTCGATCACGAGCTCGGCGGCTATATGGCCACGCGCTACCTGCTGCAGCAGGGGCATCGACGCATCGCCTGCATGGTGAACGCTGCCAAGACGGTCACGGGGCGCAAGCGCCTGAGCGGCTATCTGCGCGCGCTGCGCGAGTCCGGCATAGAACCCGATCTCTCGCTGGTCGTGGAGAGCGAGTACTACATCTCGAGCGCTTACGAGGCGGCCGAGCACGTGCTTGCAAGCGATGCGACGGCGGTCTTTGCGAGTTCCGACAACATCACGCTCGGCCTGCTCAAGCGCCTGCACGAGAACGGTCGGCGCGTCCCGCGCGACTACTCGCTGGTCAGCTACGACAACAGCGCCGCCGATGCACTGTTTGAGCCGTCGCTGACGTCGATTGAGCAGAACGTCAGTGAGCTGTCCCACCATGCGGTGCGCCTCATGATGCGCCGCCTGGGCAATCCGGGCATCGAGCCGGTGGAGCGCGTGCTCAAGCCCCATCTGGTGATCAAGGAAAGCGTCGCCTCGCTTGCCGACGACCGCATGCGGATGCTCGCCTAGCGCAGCGCTGGGGCGCGACCGTCCCGCGATCGTCCGCGCCGCTCACCGCGAACGGTATCTTTTTGACGATGAACGGCAAGTCGTGTGAAGGAAGCGCGCACGAGCGAAGGTGAATGACTCTTTGAGGGATGGCCCCAAACGTTCGATAGGGGGGCGGCAAGACGAACATTCCGCGCCGCCCCAATTGTAAAATACCTGTTAAATCCTGCGGAAATGCCACAGTCAAACGATCGGGTCGCAGCCGTCGCGGCCCTCCGACAAAACGCTGCGCGCCCGCTTACCGCCATCTGACCAAAACTTTTCTGAAAGATAAAACGTTTTTCCAGAATGCTAAAACGTTTTACCACTTATACTTCACCTTGATGCTCGTGACGGGTGCGTGCCGGTGGCCCGGCGGTTCACCCCGATGCCGGGCGGCACCATGAGGCGAGGAACCCCTGCCCGCGCCTCGTACTGTCGGCTCGCGCCCGTCCGCATCCAACTTCGTGCTTTGTCACCGGGCAGCCCGCCCGGTGCGATGAAAAGGAGGAGTACATGTCCAACCCCGTGATCGGAACTCCGTGGAAGAAGCTCAACGCTCCCGTGAGCGCCGAGGCCCTTTCCGGTGTCGAGAAGTACTGGCGCTGCGCCAACTACCTCTCCGTCGGTCAGATCTACCTGCGTTCCAACCCGCTCATGAAGAAGGACTGGGTTGACGAGAAGACCGGTGAGACCCGTGACTTCGGTCGTCCCGACGTCAAGCATCGCCTCGTCGGCCACTGGGGCACCACCCCGGGCATCAACTTCCTGTTCGGCCATGTGAACCGCCTCATCGCCGATCACCAGCAGAACACCGTGTTCCTCATGGGCCCTGGTCACGGCGGCCCCGCGGGCACCGCGCAGTCCCTGCTCGACGGCACCTACCGCGAGATCCGTCCCGACATCACCGATGACGAGGCCGGCCTCCAGAAGTTCTTCCGCCAGTTCTCCTACCCCGGCGGCATCCCCAGCCACTTCGCTCCTGAGACCCCCGGCTCCATCCACGAGGGCGGCGAGCTCGGCTACACCCTGTCCCACGCCTTCGGTGCCGTCATGGACAACCCGAGCCTGCTCGCGGTCGCCGTGGTGGGCGACGGCGAGGCCGAGACCGCGGCACTGGCCACCTCTTGGCAGTCCAACAAGCTCGTGAACCCCAAGACCGACGGTATCGTGCTGCCGATCCTGCACCTCAACGGCTACAAGATCGCCAACCCGACCATCCTCGCCCGCATCTCCGACGAGGAGCTCACCAAGTTCTTCGAGGGCATGGGCTACAAGCCGCACTTCTTCATGGCCGGCTTCGACAACGAGCCGCACATGTCCATCCACGCGCGCTTCGCCAACCTCCTCGAGGAGGTCTTCAACGAGATCTGCGACATCAAGGTCAAGGCCGAGACCGGCGTCGAGACCCGTCCCGTCTACCCGATGATCATCTTCCGCACGCCCAAGGGCTGGACGTGCCCCAAGCACATCGACGGCAAGAAGACCGAGGACTCCTGGCGCGCCCATCAGGTGCCGCTGGCGAGCGCCAAGGACACCCACGAGCACTTCCGCGTCCTGCGCGCGTGGCTGCGCTCCTACAACCCCGAGGAGCTCTTCACGCCCGAGGGTCAGGTGCGCCCCGAGGTGACCTCCTTCATGCCCGCCGGTGACCTGCGTATCGGCGCCAACCCCAACGCCAACGGCGGCAAGATCCGTCGCGACCTCGTCCTGCCCGACATCCACGCCCACGAGGTGCCGGTTGCCGAGAAGGGCCACGGCTGGGGCTCCACCGAGGCCGCCCGCGTCTTCGGTGCCTACACCGCCGACGTGCTGGCCGCCAACGATGACTTCCGCATCTTCGGCCCGGACGAGACCGCTTCGAACCGCCTGCAGGACGCCTACAAGGTGACCAAGAAGCAGTGGGAGGCCGGCTATCACGCCGACGCCGACAACGACGACCTGCTGTCCACCTCCGGCAAGGTCATCGAGCAGCTCTCCGAGCACCAGTGCGAGGGCTTCCTCGAGGCCTACCTGCTCACCGGCCGTCATGGCGTCTGGAGCACCTACGAGAGCTTCGTGCACGTCGTCGACTCCATGGTCAACCAGCACTGCAAGTGGCTCGAGGCCACCGTGCGCGAGATTCCGTGGCGCGAGCCCATCGCCGGCCTCAACATCCTGCTGACCAGCCACGTGTGGCGTCAGGACCACAACGGCTTCTCGCACCAGGACCCCGGCTTCATCGACCTGCTGCTCAACAAGGCCAACGACACGCACATCGTGAACGCCTACTATCCGTGCGACGCCAACATGGCCCTGGCCGTGGCCGAGCGCGCCTACCAGTCCACCAACTGCGTGAACGCTATCTTCTGCGGCAAGCAGCCGTCCCCGACCTTCATCACCGTCGACGAGGCCAAGGCCGAGCTCGAGGAGGGTCTGGCCGTGTGGGATTGGGCCTGCACCGCTGACAGCCTCGAGGATGCCGACCTGGTGATCGCCTCCTGCGGCGACGTGCCCACCATGGAGGCCCTGGCCGCGACCGACCTGCTGAAGAAGCTCGGCGTCAAGGTGTGGTTCGTGAACGTCGTCGACCTGCTCAAGATCCAGAGCCTCGCCGACAACGATCAGGCCATCTCCGACGAGCGCTTCTGCGAGTTCTTCGGTGACGGCGACAAGCCCGTGCTCTTCTGCTTCCACGCCTACGAGGGCACCATCCACCGCATCCTGTGGGATCGCCCGGGTGTCAAGTCCTTCCGCGTGCACGGCTACGAGGAGAAGGGCTCCACGACCACCCCGTTCGACATGCTGCGCCTCAACAACATGGACCGCTGGGCCCTGGCTGCCGACGCGCTGCGCCTGGTCGACGGCGACAAGTTCGCCGACCAGATCGATTCCTGGGAGGACTTCCGCGAGGAGGCGTTCCACTTCGCCGTGGACGAGGGCTTCGATCACCCCGACTTCACCAACTGGGTCTGGCCTGACGCTGCCGCCGCGACCGACGGCGAGCTCTCCGCGACCCAGATGACCGCCGGCGACAACGAGTAGTCGCTCGGTCTCACATCAGGCTGACGAAAAGCGCTCCGGAGCAATCCGGGGCGCTTTTTGCATGCCGAGGCGGGGCACGACGGCGAAGGGGCACGGCAGCACGGCGGCGAGGCGGGACGCGGCTGCGAGGAGGCGGCCGCCGACGGACGCCGGTGCCGCGGATAGAACGCCGTCCTGCCCGTTCTACTCTTCCTGTTCCGGCTCGGTGCGTCTCGTTTCGGAACGCGTATTTCGACCGGTGCTGTTCGCGATGGCACTCCAGTATGCTAAAGTACCGCAATACCTGTCCCGGGACGCTCATGTCCCAAAAGGGGCAAGGAGAAACGTGGGACATGTTGACGTGTCGCTGCGCCCGCCCCGTAAGGGGTGCGGCCGGATCGGCGCACCGTGAAACCGGCTCAGACGAAGGGGGCTTTGCCATGACGAGCACGCCGTGGGGTTTCAGAGATATCTTGCCCGACGAGGCGCAGGCGCGCGAGGACATCGCGCTGACCGTCAAGGGATGCCTTCGTGCCCATGGATACGCGCCGGTGGAGACGCCCCTGCTCGAGGATCGCGCGGCGCTTGCGAGCGGCGGGCGCCTGACGGATTCGCCGTTCAAGCTTTTTGACGATGACGGTCGCTCGCTCATGGTGCGCCCCGACAACACCCTTCCCATCGTGCGGCTCGTGTCGACGCGCATGCATGGGTCCGAGCTGCCGCTGCGCCTGCGCTACGAGGCGCCCGTGGTGCGCGCCTCGACACGCAACTCGGGGATGTCGCGGCAGTTCACCCAGCTTGGCTACGAGCTGATCGGTGCGGGCGGCGTCGAGGGTGACGCCGAGATCGTGTCGATCGCCGTCGAGGCGGTTCGCTTGCTCGGGCTCGCCGACTGGAAGCTCGTGTGCGGCAGCGTGTGGCCCTTCAAGGAGCTGCTGGGCAGGTGCGCCGACGCGTCGCTTGCGGCGCGCGTGCTCGACCTCGTGCACCTCAACAACCTGGTGGACGTGGACGACCTCGTGCGCGCCAGCGACGAGAGCGACGCGGT
>CASEEY010000107.1 GCA_949287055.1 uncultured Collinsella sp. | reverse complement strand
CGTGCGCTTCGGCGTGCTTTCGCAGCAGCTGGACGAGCTGGCGCCCCACATGGACGAGACGATTCGCGAGGTCCTGTCGCGCTATAAGCGCGTCTACGTGGTGGACGGCAAGGAGACGAGTCCCGAGAAGCTGCTCGAGCGCCTGGGTTTTACCACCAAGCAGCTCTGGAGCCGCATCGGCGACCTGTCCGGCGGCCAGCGCCGCCGTCTGTCGCTGCTGCTCACCATCTTGGACGAGCCCAACGTGCTCATCCTGGACGAGCCGGGCAACGACCTCGATACCGACATGCTCGCCATCGTGGAGGATCTGCTCGACAGCTGGCCGGGCACGCTGATCTTGGTCACCCATGACCGCTACCTCATGGAGCGCGTGACCGACCACCAGTACGCATTGATTGACGGCCACTTGCGCCACGTAGCGGGTGGAGTCGACGAGTACCTGCGCCTGGTGGAGCAGGCGTCGGCGAGCAGGGGCGACGATGCGCCGAGGCCTTCTGCCGGGGAGCCCGCCGCGAAGCGCGACGACGGGCTGACCAACGCCGAGCGCCAGCGCCTGCGCCGCGAGGTGTCGTCGCTCGAGCGCAAGATCGAGAGCCGCCGCGCCAAGCTCGAGGAGCTGAAAGGCACCATGGGCGGCATCGATCCGACGGACTACGCGGGCCTTATCGCTCAGCAGCGGGCGATCGACGAGGCGGCTGCCGAGCTCGACGAGCTTGAGACCGCCTGGCTCGAGGCAAGCGAGCGTCTGGAGGCCTAGGCGCCCGGTCGATGGGAGTGGATATGGCACGTCTGCCGATCAACTGGTTAAGCAAGCGGGAGCGCAGCCAGCTCGAGGGGCGCTGGTACAGCGTCGACGAGCTGACGGCGCTGCATGCGGCTTTGGAGCGGGGACAGCGCCGGCGGGTCCGTGCGTTTCTGATCGCCGCCGGCCTCGTGTTCGCGATCTCGGTGGCGCTTGTTGTCATGACCGGCTCCCTCACGGGCCTTACGGGGGCCTTTGCCTTTTCGGCTCTGGTCGTGCTTGCGCTGGATGTCCTCTGCCTGGCGGCGGCATGGGTGTTAGGGATCGCCCTGTACGCCTGGCAGTTCAATCGCGCCATCGACCGGGGCTATCCCGAGCTTGCTGGCAGACTGCACCTGTAGATGCAGGTGCAGTCCCGCTCGGAGGGGGAGGTTCGACTGGCCTGCTTGCTCGCGAGGCGCGACTTGCAAACCGCCACTTACGTATTCCTGAATGATTCGCACGAAATATCCGAGGAACTGCATACTTTGGTCTCCATTGGTGCGGGCGGCCAGAGGCCGCCCTTCTAGGGCGCAGTTTTTCGGTGGCAACGCTCCAGAAGCGCTATACCGCTAAACAAAATCCCAGTTGAATCCTGCGGTGTTGTAGAGGGGTGTTTCCCCGGTTACGAAAGTCCTCTCAAAAACCGCGCCCTAGAGCGATACTCGATTTTGAAAGCCTCCGTCGGAGGGGGACGCTTCGCCGGAGACGCGGTCCTTCAACGCGCTTTGGCCTTGAGTTTCCCGCAGAGAGCATGCAAGAGGCGTGCTCGCGACATCGCATGGGGCGAGCTTGGGCCGACGGTGCTGCCGAACCGCTCGCATGCGTCGTTGCCGGTCGAAAAGGGGTCGGTAATATGGCCCTGTTCCGCGTCGCTGGGTCCCGCGCTGCGCTAAAATAAAGTCACTATGGTTGTTCGGCACGGGCGCCGCGAAGAAAAAGGGGATCGCGGTCAATCCTGCCTGTGCTGAAAGGCAAGGAGGACACATGTCTACCGTTCCCGCTCCCATCGATGCGACGAGCACGGCCGCTTGGGCTGCCCTGCAGAAGCATTACGACGAGATGACCGCCGCCGGCGTGGACCTCAAGGGCTGGTTTGCCGCCGACCCCGATCGCGTGAAGAAGCTCAGCTACGACATGGGCGAGTTCCACATCGACCTGTCCAAGAACCTCGTCACCGACGAGACCATGAAGCTGCTCGTCGAGCTCGCGCGCGAGATGAAGATCGAGGAGCGCCGCGACGCCATGTACAGCGGCGTGCATATCAACACCTCCGAGGACCGCGCCGTGCTCCACACCGCGCTGCGCCGTCCTGCCTCCGACGCGGGCACCGTGTTCGACGGCGACCAGGACTGTGTCGCTGACGTTCGCGAGATGCTCGACCGCATGTACGCCTTTGCCGAGAAGGTCCGCTCCGGCGAGTGGAAGGGCGTCACGGGCAAGAAGATCGAGCACGTCATCTCCATCGGCATCGGCGGCTCCGACCTCGGCCCGGTCATGGTGTACGAGGCCCTCAAGCCCTATGCTGACGCGGGCATCGACTGCCGCTACATCTCCAACATCGATCCCAACGACATGGCCGAGAAGGTCCGCGGCCTCGACCCCGAGACCACGCTCGTCATCGTCGTGTCCAAGACGTTCACCACGCTCGAGACCCTCACCAACGGCCGCGAGGTCCGTACCTGGCTGCTCGACGCCCTCGAGGCCGCCGGCGCCATCGACGGCTCCGAGGCCAGCCGTGCCGAGGCCGTGAAGAAGCATTTCGTCGCCGTGTCGACCGCGCTCGACCTCGTTGCCGACTTCGCGCGCTCGACCTCGTTGCCGACTTCGGCATCGACCCCGAGAACGCCTTTGGCTTCTGGAACTGGGTCGGCGGCCGCTACTCCGTCGACTCCGCTGTGGGCCTGTCGCTCATCATCGCGCTCGGCCCCGAGCGCTTCGAGTGCTTTCTAAAGGGCTTCCACGATGTGGACATGTACTTCCAGAACACCCCGCTCGAGGAGAACGTCGTCGCGCTGATGGGTCTCATCAACGTGTGGTACGTCAACTTCTTCGGTGCCGAGAGCCACACGGTGCTGCCGTACAACCAGTACATGCACCGCTTCCCGGCCTACCTGCAGCAGCTCACCATGGAGTCCAACGGCAAGGGTGTGCGCTGGGACGGCTCGCCGCTCACCACGGCCTCCGGCGAGATCTTCTGGGGCGAGCCGGGCACCAACGGCCAGCACGCCTTCTACCAGCTTATCCATCAGGGCACGCGCCTGATCCCCTCCGACCTCATCGCCTTTGTCAACACCCCGAACCCCAACAAGGACGGCGACCAGGACGTCCACGAGCTGTTCCTGGGCAACTTCCTCGCGCAGACCAAGGCGCTCGCGTTCGGTAAGACCGCCGACGAGGTTCGCGCCGAGGGCACGCCCGAGGAGCTCGTGACCGCGCGCATCTTCACCGGCAACCGTCCGACCACCTCGATCTTCGGCATCGACCTCACCCCGCATGCGCTCGGCGCGCTCATCGCGCTCTATGAGCACATCACCTTCGTCGAGGGCACGGTGTGGGGCATCGATTCGTTCGATCAGTGGGGCGTCGAGCTCGGCAAGCAGCTCGCCAAGCAGATCACGCCTGCGTTCCACGACGACGAGGCGCTCGCCGCCCAGGACGCGAGCACGAAGGCGCTCATCGAGTTCTATCGCGCTCACCGCAAGTAGCGTTCACTGGAAACGGGGTGATTCTGTAGCCCCAGCTGGGCCCGTCTCTTCCGCTGGAGGGACGGGCCTTTTGCGTGACGGGGAAGGCCGAGTCGCAGCCGCCCTCTGGCGATTAGGCCTGCAGCCGCTTGTTACCGGTTGAGCCCGCAACCGCCCTCTGGTGATTGGGGTCGCAGCCGCTTGTTGGCGATTGAGCTCGCAGCCGCCTTCTGGTCGTGTCTCGGATTTGTGCCCTCGGGTTTGTTTCATATAGCGGCCTCTAACTGAGACAAACCCGGGGGCAAGAAAGACCCCAAGCGGCCTCTACCTGAGATAACCCGGGGGGCAAGAAATGACTCAAAGCGATCTCGGGGCATCCGGGGCCATGTCGGTGCGGTATCATGGCGGAACATGTGCCCTGCTACGTATGCGCGCAACGAGAGGATCGTTCCGATGTCGTTTCCCTTCAAGGCGGTCATCTTTGATATGGATGGCGTGATCGTCGATACCGAGAAGTTCTACTTTGACGAGCTTGCCGTCATGAGCGACGAGCTGGGGCTCGGCATCACGCTCGAGGAGCGCAAGCGGCAAGTTGGCATGTCGCATCAGGACTTTCAGCGCAGTCTGCAGATGTGGGCCGCACGCGGCGGCTACGGCGAGCTGACCGGGGACGAAGCGGAGGACATCTACAACCGTTGGGCCGCTGGGCGTCCGCGCCCCTACGCCCAGCTGCTCAACCCCGGCGTGCGCGAGACGGTGACGTCCCTTCATGATATGGGCGTCCGCGTGGCGCTTGCCTCGTCTTCGCCGCTGGCAAACATCCGCGACGTGCTGGCCGCGTGCGGGCTCACCGGGAGGTTCGACCCGATCGTGTCGGGGGAGCAGTTCCATCAAAGCAAACCCGACCCCGAGATCTACCTGCATACGCTTGACGTGCTGGGCCTGCCAGCCGAGGCGTGCTGTTGCATCGAGGACTCCGTCTACGGCATTGCCGCCGGTCGCGCCGCGGGGCTGACGGTCATCGCCAAGCGCGAGGAGCGCTTCGGTTTTTCCCAGGAGGGCGCCGACCGCATCATCGACCAGGTACCCGACCTGCTCAATGTAAAATTACCCTAGGGATTTTTTAACATTGGGAGAGCGTCGTCGAGACGTCGCGGGAGCCGCATCTCCACCTCTGCGCCCCGGCGTTCGTCTTCCCGCTCCTCTTCATCTTCGTCCCGCAGGAAGGACAGCTGACCGTCTTCATCTCGATCTCCCCGGAAATGCGGATTTTAACGGCTCGATTTTCTGCCATCTGCCTGCGAGTCCTTCGCAGCTTCAGACACACTTTTTGTCCGAGTGCTTCAATTGGCCCTGCGAATTTATAGGCGCGAAAAAGGGGTATCGACCTGCGCCGATGCCCCTAAATCAGACACACTTTTTGTCCTATAACCCTCCTATAAGCCCACTTCGTCCTATAGGCCTCCTGGGAACCTTGCCCCGAGGCACAAAAGAGAAGGGCCGAAGCCCTCCTCTTTTCCCTGGACTGATCGGAGTCTGGGTTGCGATTACGCAGCCTGGCGTATCGGGCGGTTGTTCATGAACGGATGCACGGAGCTGGCGTGCAGCTTGCGGCCGGATGCCGGCGCGACCCCTGAAGGCGTGGCGTCGATAGGACGGTGCGCCCACGCGACGGTATCGTCCTCGGTGTTCAGCCACCTCGAGGCGCGTGCCGCGAGCGCGGGCAGCGCAACCGACGCCGCCTCAAGGAAAAGGTACACGACGGCAAGCGAGGCGAGCATCCCTGCAAGCGTGCCGATATCGTACAGATCGAACATCATGGTCTCCTTTCCTCGTCGCGGCCATACGGGACGGGCGGCAAAGCTGCCGCTCATATACTCAATACCCGCTTGGAGGGGAGATAAGCGCACGGATTTGCGAACGCTGCCTAGTCGATGGCGAGCAGGGCCGCACTGCGCTCGGCGATACGCTCGCCGAGTTCGCACGCGCCGACGCCGCGGATTTCGGCAAGGCGAGAAAGGGTCTCCTCCAGCTCATCTTTAATCGCTAAAGCGGAGTATTGCCCTTCACCCGGCGGCGCGTCGGTCTCGAGCAAAAGCGAATCCTCGGGGATAACGCGCGCGTACTCGCGTCCGCGTTTGGTGGCAAGCATCCGTCCGTTGATCGAGAACAGGCAGCCCGCACGCCGTGCGCGGGTCAGCTCGTCGCTCGTGCCCGAAAACCAATGAATGATGCAGGTGGCGCTTCGGTCAAGGCCGTGACGCTCGAGCACATCGGGCACGGCGCCGGTTGCGCGCACGGCGTGTATGGTCAAAAGTCGTCCAGGCAGCGGGTGGGAGGAGCAGGCGCGGACGATGGCGTCGAAGGCTTCTACCTGTAGGTCGGCGCTGGCGGCGTGCCGCTGCGAGAAGTCGAGCCCCACCTCGCCCACGTAGGGGCACGAGGCGATCTGGGCCACGAGCATCTCGATGTCGGTGCGACCGCAACGTCCGTCGTCGAGCCACCACGGATGCAGCCCCGCAGCGACGCGTACGGCGGGCGCATCCGCGTGGACCTTGCGGGCCTGAGCGAACGCCGCAGGGGTCACGGTCGCATCGAGCAGGCCGATGCCGAGCTGTGCGGCGTCGCGTGCGACCTCGGCAGCATTGGACATCAGCTCGAGGTGGCAGTGCATGTCGTAGAGCCTCATGCGACCTCCCGCTCACTTATGCGCCGACGCGCGTGCCGTCGGGGCGGACGGGCTCGCATCCCACGCCCGAGATGCGGCGAAGGACCTCGCCGGCGATCATCTGGCCCATGATGGGCGGCATGAACGACGCGGTGCCGAGCTCGGTGCGCTCGCTGCCGCCCTCGGGACGCCCGGCGGTGCGCATGGGCTCCTCGCACGAATAGAGGACTTGGAGACGTCGGATGCCGCGGCGCCGGCACTCCTTGCGGATGACGCGCGAGAGCGGGTCACGGACCGTGTCGTGGATGTCGGCGATGCGCAGGCATTCGGGGTGCAGCTTGTTGGCAGCGCCCATGCTGCTGATGAGGGGGATGTCGCGCGTGGGTGCGAGCTCGGCGATGGCAAGCTTGGTCGCCACGGTGTCGATGGCGTCGACGATGTAGTCGATGTGCCCGTCGCAGGCGGCAAGACAGTCGTTGACAAGCTCGTCGAGATTCTCGGGCAGCACGAAGGCGTTGCGTGCGATGACCTCGCAGGCGGGGTTGATGTCGGCGATCATGGCCGCCATGACGTCGATCTTTGGGCGTCCGACCGTGCTGGTGAACGCGATGGCCTGGCGGTTGATGTTGCTCGGGGCGACCACGTCCTTGTCGATGATGACAAGGCGTCCGATGCCGCCGCGCGCCAGCGCCTCGACGCAGTTGGAGCCCACGCCGCCCACGCCGAACACCATGACGGTTGCCTGCTGCAGGCGGGCGAGCCCCTCGTCGCCCATGATGATGCGAAGCCGATCTGTGGCTGTCTCTGCCATATGCGTGCCTTTCGCGTCCCGGTTGTACGATCACGACTCGAGCTTACTTAGTTTTTGCTTTTCGGGCTAGCAGATGGATGTCAAACCCTTGTCTATATCCTGAACTTTCAGAAGGAATCAGGATAGGGCAAAACACGGCGCTTGATTGATTTGCACCATATTTCGGTAAGAAAGAGCGAGCGGATTGCCGGAGCCTCATCAGAAATGACGATTATTCCTACCTTGCTTGAGCAAGGGAATGATATCGGGTACAGTGTCTTCAGTGATGCAGTTGCCGTGGACTCTACGTGAGGCGGTGACAAAGAAGGGTCGTTGCTTGGATTTCTGGGCAGCGGCCCTTTGATTTTTAAGGAGCGCCACATGTCGAAGGAATTCAAGACATTCGAGGAGCTCGTAGCCCTCATGGAAAAGCGAGGGATAAAAACTGATGATCAGACCGTTGGTGTGCTGAAAAGAGAGAGCTATTACGCGGTTATCAACGGCTATAAAGATCCCTTTCTCGATAAAGATGCTATGAGACACTCCGCAGAGGATGTATATCTTCCGGGTACAACGTTTCGAAGCATTCACGACCTGTTTATGTTTGATAGGCATCTGCGGCAAACCGTATTTCCATACCTGACGTCCGCTGAGGCAATCATGAAAAACGCTGTCGTGTACGCATTCTGCGAGCGCAATCAAGAGCTTGATGCATATCTGGATCGGTCCAGCTATTGCCATGCAGAAGACATGTTGGTCCCCAAGGCGTATCGTGGGAATAAAGTCGATGAGTACTCAACCAATATGGCGACTCTTTTGAAGGTTCTTAACGGAAAACTAACCAACCAGAAAAAGATGAGGCCGTTTGTACGGCATTACCTTCATTTTTACGGGAAGGTTCCACTCTGGGTGCTGCAGAACGATTTGACCTTTGGAAACATGGCTCATTTCTACCAGCTTCAGAGGCGGGGAGTTCAGAATTCGGCTTGTAAGCTGATAGGGGAGATTGCCGGGAGAGACGTCAGGATAACGCCGCACGACCTGCTTAGGGCCTTTGATGTTCTCGTTGGATACAGAAATATCTGCGCGCATGATGAGAGGCCTTACTGCGCTGAGGTCAAGGGAGCGCGGTTCGCGAAGATGCTTGACCTTCTGTGCTTGATTCTTCCGGAGTCTGAGACGAATGGGATGATAGGAAGAATGAATTCGCTGTTTAAGGACTATAAAGATAGGATTGTCCCCGATGTTCTCATGCGCCTCGTGTCCGCCATGAGTATTCGGATGCGCAAACCGAAGGATGGCGACCATCTCGCCTCAGCGCAGAGCTGATCGAGGCCCCGTACGTCGTAGGAAGACAGTTAGGTGGGCGGTGGCTCGACGAACAAATCGTTGTCACCTTCCGGCATTGTCATCCGCATCCGTAAACCATCTGTTTGTCGACGGATGGTTTACGGATGGAGACAGGCTTTCATCGGCGCGGACGTCTAACCTTCTGGGACTATGTTCACTGTATCGACAATTTGTTTACAGCAAATTGGGGTGCTCAGTAGAAATATAAACCCATCAACAGGGGAGTTCTTCATGGCAGAGTTCATCTACCAGATGTATCAGGCGCGCAAGGCGCACGGTGACAAGGTCATTCTCGATGACGTCACGCTGTCGTTTTACCCGGGCGCCAAGATCGGCGTCGTGGGTCCCAACGGCATGGGCAAGTCCACGCTGCTCAAGATCATGGCCGGCATCGAGGAGGTCTCCAACGGCGAGGCGCGCCTCACGCCCGGCTACACCGTCGGCATCCTCGAGCAGGA
>CASEEY010000106.1 GCA_949287055.1 uncultured Collinsella sp. | reverse complement strand
CGTCGTCATGCGTCGCGCGGTCGAGACCGCTGAACGGCTCGTCAAGCAGCACGATATCGGCGGGTGCGGCGAACGCGCGGGCAAGCTCCACGCGGCGGCGCTGTCCGCCCGACAGCTCACGCACGGGCACCTCGCGCGCGTCTTCGGGCAAAAGCTCGGAAAGCAGACCATGCACATCTACATTGGCCGCTGCGAACAGGCTGACATTCTCGACAGCGGTGAGGTCGTCGACCAGCCGCGCCTCCTGGAACACGACGGCCCGACGCGCGCCGTCGGGCACGGTAAGCGTGCCGCCAAGCGCAGGGGTAAGCCCGCAGACCGTGCGCAGGATCGTGGTCTTGCCCGCGCCGGAAGGCCCCATGAGGCACAGGCTGTCGCCGCCCGCAAGGTCGAAGTCAACTGCGGCGCAGGCGGCGTGATCGCGATACCCGACGACGAGACCGCTTGCGTGCAGGGCGGTCGGGACCGCAGAGGCCATCGATTCTGTGGCGGTGCGCCGTGCTGCCCATCTGCCCGATGCGGGCCAGCTTGCGCGCATGAGTGCGAGCGCCGCGCGCTCGAAGACCCAGGCGATCGCGACCACCACGATGGTCCAGGCAAAGAGGTCGGCCGTCTCAAGCAGCAACTTCGCCTGGTAGATGCGTTCGCCGATCGATCCGTCGGGAACGCCGATGAGTTCGGCGGCCACGCCTGCCTTCCAGCTCATGGAGAGCACGGTCTCGCTGGCCGCCACGAGGTAGGGGAGGACGCCCGGCCAGATGAGGGCGCACAGCCGTACCGCAGGTCGCGCACGGTGGACATCGAAGAGCTCTGCCAGCTTGGGATCAAGCTCGTCCAAACCCTTGAGCACCGAGAAGTACACGCCCGGCAGCGCCATGAGGAAGACGGCGATCGCGCTGACGTTCATCGAGCCAAACCAGATGAGCAGCACGACCACCACGCAGGCGACCGGCGTGCTCTTGATGGCGGTGAGCGCGGGGGAGATGAGGGTGCGCGCGACCGCGCTGCGCCATGCGAGCGCGGCGAGCACGAGGGCGAGGATGTAGCTCGCCACGGTGCCGCCTATGATGCGCAGGCTGGAAAAGCCGATGTGTTCCCAGAAGGCGGGGGAGGGCACAAGGCGTACGAGCGCCCACGCGGCATCGAGGGGGCCGGCGAGAATGAACTCGCTGCCGACCGCCATGCTCGCCACCTGCCACACGCCGATCCAAAACAGGACGGCGAGCGCTCTGGTCGCGCCTCGGTGCGCGCGTATGTTCGACGTGTCGTTTCCCATGGTCCTTCCGCGGTCATGCGCATCGATAGCAAGAAAGGCGGGGCGCCCGCGTCGCGAAGCGCCCCGCCCGAAAATCACGGCCGTTAGCCCTCGAACGCCGTGTAGAACTCGTCCTCGGGCAGCGCGCCGCCGACGGACGCCGGGTCGGCGTCATAGAGCACCTGGAGGTAGCCCGACAGCGCCTCCTGCATCTCGGTGCCCGTCAGGCACACCAGGTGGCAGGCGGGAATGGCCTTCTCGGCCACGGGCTCGGCGTCGATGATGCCGGCTTCAACGACGAGCGGCGCGGCGGTCGCGGGGTCGTCGTTCACGGTGTCCACGGAGGCCGCCTGCGAGATCACGAACTCGGACACGGCCTGAGGATGCTCGGCCAAAAACTCGTTGCGCACGATGGTGACGCCGGTGACGAGCTGGCTGCCCTCCTCGGCGTACTGGGTCCAGACGTCGGTCAGGTCGATCGGCGCGGACAGCGCCTCGTTCTTGACGAGCGCAGCGGTCACGAAGGGCTGAGGCAGGACGCCCACGGCGGCGGCGTCGGCAGCAAGGACGCTCACGACCTCGGCGGCCTCGCTCTTGAACTCGAGCGTCACGGAATTGGCGATGCCGGCCGCCTCGAGCAGGAAGTTCATGGTGTACTCAGGCGTCGTGCCCTTGCCGGTGAGGTAGACGGTGCGGCCGGCGAGGTCCTCAAAGCTCGCCACGGAGCTGTCGCCGGTCACGACGGACAGCACGCCGAGCGTGTTGATGTCCAGGCAGGTGATGCCCTGCTCGGTCTTGTTATACAGCACCGATGCGGCGTTGGCGGGGATGAGGGCGATGTCGATATCGCCCTTGATGACCAGCGGCAGGATCTCGTCGGCGGCGGTCATGATCTGGAAGTCGTAGCTGTTCTTGAACATGTCCGGGTTCTTGGCCTCGTTCATGAAGGTCACGAGACCGATGGAGGTCGGGCCCTTGAGGGAGGCGACGCGAACCTCGACGCCCTCGGAGGTCTCCGCGCTGCCCGTCTCGACGGGGGCGCTGCCGGCGGCCGAGCCGTTCTCGGCGGGCGTGGAGCCGCATCCGGCGAGCAGGGCGCCGAGCGATGCCGCTCCCAGGCCGGCGGACGCAAGGAACGCGCGGCGGTTCAGCGTGGTGGAGATAAGCGGGTGCTTCATGAGCGAACCTTCTTTCAAAAAACAGGCGCGCGGAGCGCATATACGATTGACGGCGTCTGTCGCGCGTGTCGAATTGAGTTGCAGGCGGGTGGCAGACGGGTCGCTGCCCTCGATTATACGCATGACGCCAAAATCTTCAGGGGGCGAGTGTTTGTCTTGTGCACCAATTCAAGTTTCTAAACAGCAAAGTGCGGACAAATCGGCGCCGGCGATTATAAAATAGTGAAGCCTGTAACAACCTCCGAGAGGGGAATTCGATATGAGCAACGCCATGCGCGGGGTTGACACCAACCTCACCAAGATCCGGCGCACCGTCTTCAAAGAGGTCGCACGCATCGCCTATCAGGGCGGCGTCGATGTCGACGGCGACGGCATCGTCGACAGCGACGACTACGGCTGGGTCGACAACCTGCCCTACGAGATCATTCCGGGCGACGTGGCCACCTACCGCGAGAGCGTCTTCATCGAGCGCGCCGTCGTGGGCGAGCGCATCCGCCTGGCGATGGGCCTGCCGCTGCAGGGCGTGGACAAGCCCGCCATGCTCTCCGAGGGCGTGGCCGAGGCTGCCAAGCCCGAGACCTACTACGAGCCCCCGCTGATTAACGTCATCAACTTCGCCTGCAACGCGTGCGAGGACAACGTCTACCGCGTGAGCGACGCCTGCCAGGGCTGCATGGCGCACCCCTGCCGCGAGATCTGCCCCAAGGGCGCCATCTCGTTCGTGGACGGCAAGGCCCACATCGACCAGTCCAAGTGCATCAAGTGCGGCCGCTGCGCCAGCGTGTGCCCGTATTCGGCCATCCACCACTACGAGCGTCCCTGCGCCGCCGCCTGCGGCATGAACGCCATCGGCTCCGATGAGCAGGGCCGCGCCAAGATCGACTACGACAAGTGCGTCTCCTGCGGCCAGTGCCTCGTCAACTGCCCGTTCGGCGCCATCGCCGACAAGAGCCAGATCTTCCAGGTCATCCACGCCATCCGCGAGGGCCAGGAGGTCATCGCCGAGGTCGCGCCCGCCTTCGTCGGCCAGTTCGGCGGCAAGGGCAACGTCGACAAGCTGCGCCAGGCCTTCAAGGAGCTCGGCTTCTCCGGCATGGAGGAGGTCGCGCTGGGCGCCGACCTGTGCGCCGTCCAGGAGGCCGGTGACTTCCTCGAGGAGGTCCCCGAGAAGATCCCGTTCATGGGCACCTCGTGCTGCCCGGCGTGGTCGGTCATGGCCAAGATGGAGTTCCCCGAGCATGCCGACTGCATCTCGATGGCGCTCACGCCCATGACGCTCACCGCGCGCCTCATCCGCAAGCAGCATCCCGACGCCAAGATCGTGTTTGTCGGACCCTGCTCGGCCAAGAAGCTCGAGGCCCAGCGCAAGTCCGTCAAGTCCGAGGTCGACTTCGTGCTCACCTTCGAGGAGATGGCGGGCATGATGGAGGCCAAGGACATCGACTACACCAAGCTCGCCGGCGAGGGCTCGAGCGACTTCGAGGTCGCCTCCACCGACGGCCGCAACTTCGCCGTGGCCGGTGGCGTCGCCAACGCCGTGGTCAACGCCATCCATCGTGACGACCCGTCGCGCATCGTCAAGATCGCCAACGCCGAGGGCCTGGACAACTGCCGCAAGATGCTCAAGGACGCCATCAAGGGCAAGTACGACGGCTACCTGCTCGAGGGTATGGCCTGCCCGGGCGGCTGCGTGGCCGGTGCCGGCACACTGCAGTCCATCACCAAGACCGCTGCCATGGTGAAGGCCTATGCCAAGCGCTCTCCGCACAAGAACGCGCCGGACGATGCCTACATCGACTGGATTCCCGAGCTCGAGCGCCCCGAGGACGGCAAGTCTGACGCCGTCGCCGAGGCCCACGAGGCCCTGACGCCGAGCAGCGAGGAGTAACCTCCCCGTTTCGGCTCGATGCGAACGCGGCCGTCTCCCGATGGGAGGCGGCCGCGTTCTCTTTTTAGGTGCGCTGGGACCCTCAGATTCGCCCTACGGTCGCGAAGTGAGTGCTTCGAATCGGGATGTCCGAGTAGAGAGGTGTCTCCATAGCGTAAAACCGCTGGTACACAAATTGCTACCGTGTCGGTATACAAAGCGGTTCCTGATGCAAGCACTCACTTCGTGAACCTTAGGGGTCAGGTAGACGGCATTCCGCTCGATCGCGCGCCGGCTAGATGGTGAATTCTGCGAACGGCGCGGCACCGTTGTCGCTTGCAGAGGTCCCGGTCGCGCCCGTCACGGCGCTCTCGTCGCGCAGGAGCGCCGAGATGTCGATATCGGGGTTCTGGTAGGCGATGTCGAGCAGCTCGATGAAGTCGCGGATCACCTCGCGCGGGGTGAGGTGCGTGTCGGCTCCCACGCGGCCGAACTCGATCTTCAGAAACGCCACGAGATCCTCGTCGGCGATCGTGTTCTCGTAGCCGAAGTAGCCCGCATGGATCTGCCCGAGTTTCTCAATGAGCACGAGCAGCTCCTCGTAGGTGAGCGGGTGCAGTCGGATGATGGGCGCCAGCATGTCGCGCATGTCCTCGCGGGCAAAGCGGCCTTGGGTAAGCCGGCTGCGCAGCGCCTCGTAGGAGAACACGCCGCGCCGACGGTCCTCGATGGAGGTCGGGGTGCCGCCCATGATGATGCCCAGATGGTGCGCCTTGCCCTGCAGCGTGTCGTTGTACATGGTGAGAATCTTCTCGTAGTTGTACTGGCGGGTGATGGCGTTGGGGATCTTGTACAGGTTGACGAGCTCATCGATGAGCACGAGCAGGCCGCGGTAGCCGGCGTTGGTCAGGAACGCCGCGATGAGCTTGATGTAGTCGTACCAGTCGTCGTCGGTGATGATCGTGGAGCACCCCAGGTCGGCGCGCGCCTCGGTCTTGGTGCGGTACTCGCCGCGCAGCCAGCGCATGACGCACGATTTGACCTCGTCGTCCCCTTCAAGGCTCGCCTGCAGGTAGCGCATGAGCATCCGAGAGAAATCGAAGCCGTGCACGAGCTCCTCGAGGTTGGCGACGCTTGCACGCGCCCGCGCAAGGACGTCGCCCTCGCCGTCCTGCAGGCGAGCGACCCAGCGGTCGAGCACGAGGCCCAGCGCCCCGCCCTCGGGGCGCGT
Source organism: uncultured Collinsella sp. (assembly GCA_949287055.1). Taxonomy (GTDB): domain Bacteria; phylum Actinomycetota; class Coriobacteriia; order Coriobacteriales; family Coriobacteriaceae; genus Collinsella. Next base: position 792 of record CASEEY010000106.1, on the reverse strand, counting down.
CTTGGTCGAAAGGTTGCGAATGAGCTCGCGATAGGTGGCAAGGCCCTGTCCCTGTCCGCCCTGCAGGCGGCGCTCCGGCGACAGGTCGGCGTCGGCGACCACGAAGTTCTCACCCATGGCGTGCGTGCGGATGGTCTGCAGCAGAAAGCTCTTGCCCGCGCCGTAGCGGCCCACCAAAAAGCGGAACGAGGCGCCGCCGTCGGCGATGAGGTCCAGGTCGGTGAGCAGCGCGCGGATCTCGACCTCGCGGCCCACGGTGATATAGGGCAGGCCGATGCGCGGCACCACGCCGCCCTTGAGCGAGTTCAGGATGACGGCGGCAACGCGCTTGGGCACGCGCGGGACGCCAGCGTTGGTGTCGTTCATGCGAGCAGCTCCTCCATGTCTTCCCGGTAGTCCTCGACGATACACGCCCCGTCGGGTCCGAATTCGATCGCGGTGTCGCCGAGGATATCGAACAGGGTCTCGTTGATGGTATCGACCAGCATGTCCTCGGAGATGCCGGCCAGCTCGACCGCATCGCGCGCGGTCTGACCGTCGGCGCTCAGCAGCGCGCGGAGATACGCCGCATGTGCGGCTGGCAGCGGCCCTGACGCGCCGGATGCGTTTGCATGCGGCGCTTCGGAGGGCTCCGCCTTGGACGGTTCGTCGGTCTCGCGCGTCTCCGCGGGAACGCCTATCGGTTCTGCCGCTGCTGCGATTGAGGGCGCAAGCTCGGCCGCAGCGTCGAGCTCGGCCGCGATGCCATCTTCGATCGTCGCCGCAGTTCCCTCCTCGCGCTCCTCGTCGATG
>CASEEY010000105.1 GCA_949287055.1 uncultured Collinsella sp. | reverse complement strand
CCGCGCCAGAACTCACCCATTGTCGAGGGTTGCGAATGGGAGTCTCCCCTGATCGCTGAATCATTCTCAGTCGTCGGAAGTCGTTTTGGCTCTCGGTCCCTCAGTTCGGGTCGCAACCGCACGCCCTCCCCCATGCATCCCGAGGCCACGCTTGGAATGGAGGAGCGCATGCCCTGGCATGCGCCGGCGGCGGGGAGCGGCGCTGATAAGCGCCCGACCCGCCGCCGCAACTCGCCCCCAGGTGACGCGCGGACCGTCCTCGTTACAAGAAGGGCCCCGGGATATCCTTACGGCGCAGTTCCGCAGCGCGAAGCGCGAGGACTGTTTGAGCACGGAAGGATATCCCGGGGCCCTCAGGAGCCGTTTGGGATCGGACCGCTAGAGCTGACCACCCTGCATGGAGCACCACGGCCCACGCTCGTCGACCGTCAGGATAACCGGACCGTCATCAGTAATGGCAATGGTGTTCTCATAGTGAGCGGCAGCCAGATGGTCGTTGGTCGTGACGACCCAGCCGTCGGCACCGGTGGTCACGTGGTTGGTAGGGTGATCATCGGCTCGATGGCGATGACCATGCCGGCCTGCAGGCGGACACCGCGTCCCTTCTTACCGTAGTTCGGGACGTTGGGATCCTCATGCATGTTGCGGCCGACGCCGTGGCCGACGTAATCGCGCAACACGCCGTAGCCGTGCTCCTCGGCGAGCGTCTGGACCGCGTGTCCGATGTCGCCGATGTGGTTGCCCGGAACGGCCTGCTCGATGCCGGCGATCAGGCAGTCGCGCGTGATCTCGCACAGGGCCTGCACCTCGGGCGAGGGCGTGCCGCAGTAGAAGGTCCACGCGTTGTCGCCCACCCAGCCGTCGACGATCGCGCCGGTGTCGACCGACACGATGTCGCCGTCGCGCAGGATGACATCCGGATTGGGGATGCCGTGGACGACCTGGTCGTTCACGCTCGCGCAGATGGTGCCGGGAAAGCCGCCGTACCCCTTGAAGGCAGGCACGCCGCCGTGCATGCGGATGATCTGCTCGGCGAGCTGATCGAGCTCGAAGGTGGAGACGCCGGGGCGCACCATGGCTCCAACGCGGCGGAGCGCCATCTTAGACAGCGCTCCAGCCTTCTTCATCTGCTCGATTTCTGCTGCAGACTTGATCTTGATCATAGACCGAGGACTTCCTTCGCAGCGGCGTAGACCTCATCGATCTTGCCCTGGCCGTCAACGATCTTGAGCTTGCCCTGGCCGCGATAGTACTCCACGAGCGGGGCGGTGTTCTTCTCGTACACGTCCAGACGATTGGCGATGGTCTCGGGCTTGTCGTCGTCGCGCTGGTACATCTCGCCGCCGCACTTGGGGCAGACCTCGTCAGAGGCGGTGCCGGTGTAGCCGCAGTCGCGGCAGGCGCGACGGCTGGACAGGCGGTCGATGATGACGCTCGAAGCGACATCCACGAGCAGCGCGCAGTCGAGCGCACGGCCGAGACCGGACAGCTCGGAGTCGAGCGTGACGGCCTGCATGGTGTTGCGTGGGAAGCCGTCGAGGATGAAGCCCTTCTGGGCGTCCTCGGCAGCCAGGCGCTCCTTGACCAGGTCGATCACGAGCTGGTCGGGAACGAGCTCGCCGGCGTCCATGTACTTCTTGGCCTGGATGCCAAGGGCGGTACCGCCCTTGACGGCGGCGCGAAGCAGGTCGCCGGTGGAGATGTGGGCGATGCCGAATTCAGCGACGAGCTGCTGGGCCAAGGTGCCCTTGCCGGCACCGGGAGCTCCCAAAAGCACAAGATTCATTGGTACTCCTAACCCTTACTTGAAGAAACCGTCGTAATCGTACATCTTGAGCTGGCTCTCCAGCTTGGCGATGGTGTCGAGCACCACGCCGACCATGATGAGCACCGAGGTGCCACCGAAGGCCTGGATGAGCTGGTTGCCGGTGAACGAGAACACGATGGACGGCACGATGGCGATGAGCGCCAGGAAGATGGCCGACGGAAGCGTGATCTTGTTCAGGGCGTTCTTGATGTAGTTGGCCGTGGCGCGACCCGGACGGACGCCCGGGATGAAGCCACCCTGCTTCTTGAGGTTCTCGGCCGTGTCATCGGGGTTGAACACCATGGAGGTGTAGAAGTACGCGAAGAACACGATGAGGACCACGTTGAGGATCCAGTTGAGCCAACCCGAGGAGAGCGCGCCCGCGACCGCCTGGATCCAGCCAATGCCGGGGAAGAACACGGCGAGCTGGGCGGGCAGGTACAGGATGGCGCTCGCGAAGATGATGGGGATGACGCCCGCGGTGTTCACCTTGATCGGCAGGTACGTGGACTGACCGCCCATGATGCGGCGACCCACGACGCGCTTGGCGTACTGCACCGGGATGCGGCGCTGACCGCGCTCCAGGTACACGATCAAGGGGATGACCAGCAGGATGACCACCACGATGACCGCGGTGAGGATGATGCTGGCGGTGGAGCCATCGGACACGGAGCTGAAGATCGCCTGGGGCAGGCCCGCCATGATGTTGGCGAAGATGATCAGGCTCATGCCGTTGCCGATGCCGCGCTGCGTGATGAGCTCGCCGATCCACATGATGAGCATCGCGCCGGCCACGAGCGTGCCGACGACCATGATGTCCAGGATGACCTCGGGAGCATCGGCGCCGGTGAAGGAGATGCCGAAGCTCTTGAAGAGGAACAGGTAGCCGATGGCGTTGAGGATCGCCAGCGCCAGCGTCAGGTAACGCGAGTACTGGGTGATCTTCGTCTGACCGACCTCGCCCTCTCGGGCGAGCTCGTGCAGGGAGGGAACGACGCTCTGCAGCATCTGCAGGATGATGGAGCTCGTGATGTAGGGCATGATGCCCAGCGAGAACACCGAGACATAGGAGAGCGCGCCGCCCGAGAAAAGGTTCAGCAGCGCCATTGCGCCCGAGGCGACCGTGTTGCCGGTAGCCTCGAAAAGGCCCAGCATCCCCTGGAAGGGGATACCGGGCACGGGAACGTGGGCACCGATGCGGTACGCCACGAGCATGGCAATGGTGAAGATGATCTTGTCGCGCAGCTCCTTGATACGGAATGCGTTTTTAAGACCAGTTAGCACGGGAGCTCGACCTTTCCGCCGGCGGCCTCGATCTTGGCCTTGGCGGAAGCCGAGACCTTGTCGACCTTGACCGTGAACTTCTTCGTGATATCACCGTTGCCGAGCACCTTGACGGGCTCGAACTCGTTCTTGATGATGCGGGCGGCCTTGAGCGCGGCACCATCGATCACAGCGCCGTCCTCGAACTTCTCCTCGAGACGGGAGACGTTCACAGCGGCGAACTCGATGCGACGGGGGTTCTTGAAGCCGGGGAGCTTAGGCAGGCGCATCGCGAGCGGGGTCTGGCCGCCCTCGAAGCCGGCACCCTTGGTGCCGCCGGAGCGGGAACCCTGGCCGTTCTGGCCACGGCCGGCATAGGTGCCCTGGCCGGAAGAGTTGCCGCGACCGATGCGCTTGCGCTTGTGAGTAGAGCCCTCGCTGGGCTTAAGGTCATGAAGCTGCATTGCTACTCCTCTACAATCTCGACAAGGTGCTTGACCTTGAAGATCATGCCGCGAACGCTCTCGTTGTCGGCGATCTCGCGCACCTCACGGATGCGGTGCAGGCCGAGCGCGCGCACGGTCCTCTTCTGGTCCTCCTTGCAGCCGTTGATGCTGCGGACCTGCTGAATCTTGATGGTCTTAGCCATGCCTACTTCTCCTTCCCGACAAACATCTGGGAAACGGTGAGGCCGCGACGCTCAGCGACATCCTCGGGGCTGGAGAGCTCCTTCAGGCCCTCGGCAGCGGCCTTGATGATGTTCAGGCCGTTGTCGGTACCCAGGGACTTGGACAGGACGTTCTTGATGCCCGCGAGCTCAAAGAGGGGACGCACAGCGCCGCCGGCGATAACGCCGGTACCCTCGACAGCGGGCTTGATGATGATGCGGCCGGCGCCGAAGTGACCGATGACCTCGTGCGGGATGGTGCCCTCCTCGGTCACGGGAACATGGAACATGTTCTTCTTGGCGTCGATCGAGGCCTTGGAGATGGCCAGAGGTACCTCGGCGGACTTGCCCATGCCGAGGCCGACGTTGCCCTTGCCGTCGCCGACGACCACGAGGGCCACGAGCGACATGCGGCGACCGCCCTTGACGGTCTTGGACACACGGTTGATGAAGACGACGCGCTCCTCGAACTCGGAGGCCTCGCGCTGCTGCTTGATGTTGCGAGCCATTTGCTACATACCTCCTAGAACTTCAGGCCGGCGGCGCGGGCGCCATCGGCGAGGGCCTTGACACGGCCGTGATAGATGCGGCCGCCGCGGTCGAAGGTGACGGCCTCGATGCCGGCCTCGAGGGCGCGCTTGCCCACGAGCTCGCCGACCTTCTCGGCAGCCTCCTTGTTCGAGGTGGTCATGCCCTCGAACTCCTTCTCGAGCGTCGAGGCGGACACGAGGGTGTGGCCCTTGGTGTCGTCGACGATCTGAGCGTAGATGTTGGCGTTGGTGCGGGTGACGCGCAGGCGCGGACGCTCGGGGGTACCGAAGATCTTGCCGCGGACACGACGCTGACGGCGCTTGAGGCCTTCCCTCTTCGCCTTGTTCTTATCCATGCGAAACTCCTTAGAAGTACTGTGCCGGCACCTGACGGGGTGCCGGTCTTACCGGCGTGGGAACGCCTACTACTTAGCGGCCTTACCGAGCTTGCGGCGGATGTGCTCGCCGACATAGTGGATACCCTTGCCCTTGTAAGGCTCAGGCGGACGCTTGGAGCGGATCTCGGCCGCGACCTGGCCGACCTGCTGCTTGCTGATGCCCTTCACGTGAATGTGCGTGTTGTCGGGCACCTCGAAGGTGATGCCTTCGGGAGCAGGGTAGGTCACGGGGTGCGAATAGCCGAGGGAGAGCTCGAGGGTCGTGCCCTTGAGCTGAACACGGTAGCCGACGCCCGCGAGCTCGAGGGACTTGGTGAAGCCCTCGGAGACGCCCTCGACCATGTTGGCGATGAGAGCGCGGGTGAGGCCATGGCGAGCGCGGGTCTCACGCTCGTCGTCGGGACGGGAGACGGTCAGAACGCCGTCCTCAATGTTGATGGACAGCTTGTTGTAGAAGTCCATCTCCAGGGTGCCCTTGGAACCCTTGACGGCGATGTGGTTGCCGTCGACTGCCACTTCGACTCCGGCGGGAATCTGGACAGGCTTATTACCGATACGAGACACGGGTGTATCCTTTCCTTCTACGCGCCGAAACGACTACCAGACGAATGCGACGATCTCGCCGCCGACACCCGTCGCGCGGGCGTCGCGGTCGGTCATAACGCCGCGGCTGGTCGAGATGATGGCGGTGCCCAGACCACCGCGGACGCGGGGAAGGTCGGCAACGCCGGCGTACTTGCGCAGGCCGGGCTTGGAAATGCGCTTGATGCCCTTGATGACCTTGGTCTTCTTGGGGCCGTACTTAAGGGTGATGTGAAGGGTCTTCTGAGGGGTGGTGTCCTCCACCGTGTAGCCCTCGATGTAGCCCTCCTCGTAGATGACGCGTGCGATCTCCACGAGCTTCTTGCTGCTCGGCATGGAGACCTCGGCCTTGTTCGCAGAGTTCGCGTTGCGAATGCGCGTAAGCATATCTGCGATCGGGTCTGTGACGTTCATGCAGATTCTCCTTCGTTCTTGATGAACCTGTGCCACTGGTTCTCGCCCACCCTTAGCGGACGAGCCTTGAGCTGGCACGATCTTCCGTGCAGCGCGCCTATTTGGGCGCGATGCGCTGGCAGTGACTTACCAGCTGGCCTTCTTGATGCCGGGAAGTTCGCCCTTGAGCGCGAGCTCGCGGAAGCAGACACGGCACAGACCGAACTTACGGTAGACCGAGTGCGGACGGCCGCAACGCTGGCAACGCGTGTACTCACGCGTCGAGAACTTCTGCTTGCGCTGCTGCTTGACGATCATCGATGTCTTAGCCACTTATTTCCTCCTCACCTGTATGTATCAAAGCGCCGGACGGGCGGCGCGCCGGTTGCGCGCCGCCCGGAGCCGGGGCAGATGAACCTATTTCTTGAACGGGAACCCGAAGGCGTCGAGAAGGGCCTTGGCCTCCTCGTCGGTCTTCGCGGTCGTGACGATGGTGATGTCCATACCGCGGGTGCGATCGATCGAGTCGAAGTCGATCTCGGGGAAGATCAGCTGCTCGGTGACGCCCATGGAGAAGTTGCCACGGCCGTCGAAGCTCTTGGGGGAGATGCCGCGGAAGTCGCGGATACGGGGGATGGCCACCGAGGTCAGGCGGTCAAAGAACTCCCACATGCGGTCGCCGCGCAGGGTGACCTTGGCGCCGATCGGCATGCCGGCGCGCAGGTGGAACGAAGCGATGGACTTGCGAGCGCGGGTGACCATCGGCTGCTGGCCGGTGATGGCGCGCAGGTCGCGCACGGCGCCCTCGATCGCCTTGGAATCGGTCGCGGCCTCGCCGACGCCCATGTTCACGACGATCTTCTCGAACTTCGGGATCATCATGACGTTCTTGTACTGGAAGCGGTCGTGAAGCTGCTGCTTGACCTCGTTCTCGTACTTGGCCTTGAGGCGCGGGACGTACTTCTCTTCTGCCATGTTCACTCCTTTGGGGATTTAAGCACGGGGCGGTGCGCTGCGCTTGTCGGTCGGTATGCGCGACCTCGCGCGTTGCTGTCCTCGTGCCTCCTGTCGCGTACACGCCGGCTATGGCTGACCGGCATGACGATTGACCGACAGGAGCCGGGCAATACGAGTCGGTATGATACGCGCATGTGGCACCGAATGCCAGAAAAAGCTTGCGTGCCGCGGAAATCCACATTTAACGCAGCTGCGGGCTGCGGCGCGGGGGCGCGGGGGC
>CASEEY010000104.1 GCA_949287055.1 uncultured Collinsella sp. | reverse complement strand
CCCTGTCGCCCCGGCGGGCGCCGCAGCCCCTGTCGACCCGGCAGCCGCCGCAGCCCCTGTCGACCCGGCAGCCGCCGCAACCCCTGTCGCCCCGGCGTCGCTGCACCCCGGCGTCCCGGCTCAGCGGGGTGCCCTGACCCCCGCCCGACCGGATCTTGCGCCGAGCAGGCGGCGATGACCTGCGAAAACAATGTTAAGAAAACATGGAGACGCCCGTGCGCGTGTATACTAATCAAGCTGTGCCTCGATAGGGGAGGATTCTGCCTGCTCAGCGTATGCGCGCGAATGGGTTGCCGCGCACGGGCGAGCCGGTTGGAATGCAAGGCTTCGAAGCACGCACGTCAGTAGTGGTCCTCTAGGGGCGTCCGCAAGGGGCGGACGCAGTGTCCCAAGACCACCGAGAGTTAGGATCATTGAATGATCAGCATGATTCTCGGCCGCAAGATCGGTATGACCCAGGTGTGGGACGAGAACGACAACGTCGTCCCCGTCACGGTCATCCAGGCTGGCCCCTGCGCGGTCTCGCAGGTTAAAACCAAGGCCACCGACGGCTACGATGCCGTCCAGATCGGCTTCGGCGACATCAAGGCCAAGAACGTGAACAAGCCCATGGCTGGTCACTTCGCCAAGGCCGGCGTCGAGCCCGTCCGTTACCTCCGTGAGGTCCGCGTCGAGAACGGCGAGGATCACAAGGTCGGCGAGACCGTCACGGTCGCCGACTTCGCCGACGTCACCAAGGTCGACGTCATCGGCACCTCCAAGGGTAAGGGCTTCCAGGGTCGCATCAAGCGCTGGGGCCAGCGTCGCGGTCCTATGACTCACGGCTCCCACTTCAAGCGTCATCCGGGCTCCATCGGCCAGTGCGCCTATCCCGCCCGCGTCCTCAAGGGCGTCAAGATGGCCGGTCACATGGGCGATGAGCGCGTGACCGTGAAGAACCTCACCGTTGTCCGCATCGATGCCGAGCAGAACCTCATGCTCATCAAGGGCGCTGTCCCTGGTGGCAAGAACGCTCTGGTCGCCATCCGTATGGCCTAAGGGCCCCTTAGTACCAGTTGGTCCTAACGTCATACCAAGGAGAACAGAATGTCTAAGTTTGAAGTAAAGAACAGCGAGGGCAAGGCGGCCGCCGAGGTCGAGCTCGCTTCCGCGGTGTTCGGCATCGAGCCGAACATGCACGTCATGCATCACATCGTCAAGTGCCAGATGGCCTCTTGGCGTCAGGGCACCCAGTCCACCAAGGGCCGTTCCGAGGTCTCCGGTGGCGGCAAGAAGCCCTACCGCCAGAAGGGCACCGGTCGTGCCCGCCAGGGTTCCACCCGCGCCGGCCAGTGGCGTCACGGTGGCGTGATCTTCGGGCCGAAGCCCCGCACGTACACCAAGCGTATGAACAACAAGGAGGTCAAGCTCGCCATGCGCTCCGCGCTCTCCGCGAAGGTGCGTGACAACGAGCTCGTCCTCGTCGACGACTATGGCTTCGAGAAGCCGTCCACCAAGGCCGCCGTCGCCCTGCTCAAGAACCTGGGCCTCGAGGGCAAGCGCCTCACGATCATCGTGCGCGAGGACGACATCAACGCCTACCTGTCGTTCCGCAACATCCCCAAGACGTTCATCATCACGCCGTCCGAGGCCAACACCTATGACCTCATCAACAACGGTGCGCTGCTGATGCCCGCTGACGTCGCGACTCACTTCGGGGAGGTGCTCGCTTAAATGACCGCTCACGAGATCATCATCCGCCCCATCGTGTCCGAGCGCTCCTACTCTGAGATGGAGCAGAACAAGTACACGTTCGAGGTCCACAAGGACGCCAACAAGTACCAGATCAAGGATGCTGTCGAGGAGATCTTCGGCGTGAAGGTCGTCCGCGTCAACACCCTGCGCGTCAAGCCCAAGACCAAGCGCGTGCGCTACGTCGCCGGCCAGACCCGCTCCTGGAAGAAGGCCGTCATCACCGTGGCCGAGGGCGATTCCATCGAGATCTTCGGCAACCAGGCCTAAGGCTCGACCCGAGCGCAGTCCCGCCAAAACGGCGGGGAAAGGCGTACCGGGCCCATAAGATGGAGCCGCCCGGTACCGTGGTACATCCGGTGTCACCGCACCCGCATCCCAGCTTGCGGTGGCGAGCGGATAGATTCGAAAGGGATAGGTAATGGCTGTAAAGCACCTCAAACCGACCAGCGCCGGCAGGCGTTGGCAGACGATCTCGGACTTCTCCGAGATCACGACGACCAAGCCCGAGAAGTCGCTCCTCGAGCCCCTGCCCAAGAAGGCCGGTCGTAACAACCAGGGTCGCATCACGACCCGTCATCAGGGCGGCGGCGTCAAGCGTCGCTACCGCGTCATCGATTTCAAGCGCAACAAGGACGGCGTGCCGGCCAAGGTCGCGACCATCGAGTACGACCCCAACCGCTCCGCCCGCATCGCCCTGCTCCACTATGTGGACGGCGAGAAGCGCTACATCCTGGCCCCGAAGGGCCTGAAGGTCGGCGATCAGATCCTGTCCGGCGCCGGCGCCGACATCAAGCCGGGCAACGCCATGCCGCTGTCCGAGATCCCCGTCGGTACGCTCATCCACGCGATCGAGTTCATGCCCGGCAAGGGCGCCGCGATCGCCCGTTCCGCCGGCACCGCCTGCCAGCTCATGGGCAAGGAGGGCAAGTACGCCATCGTGCGTATGCCGTCTTCCGAGATGCGCCGCATCCTGCTCACCTGCCGCGCGACCGTCGGCGAAGTCGGCAACGCCGAGCACTCCAACATCGTCATCGGCAAGGCTGGCCGTAAGCGCAAGATGAACGTCCGTCCTACCGTCCGCGGTACGGTCATGAACCCGGTTGACCACCCGCACGGCGGTGGCGAGGGCAAGAACCACACCTCTGGCCGTCCTTCTGTTACCCCGTGGGGCAAGCCGACCAAGGGCTATCGCACCCGCAACAAGAAGAAGGTCTCCAACGCCCTCATCATCCGTCGTCGTCGCAAGTAGTCGATACCGAGTTTTAGGAGTTAGCACTTATGAGCAGAAGTCTCAAAAAGGGCCCGTTCGTGGAAGCTCGCCTTCTCTCGCGTATCGTCGCGATGAACGAGGCCGGCAAGAAGGACGTCGTGAAGACCTGGTCCCGCGCGTCCACCATCTTCCCCGAGATGGTCGGTCACACCATCGCCGTCCACGACGGCCGCAAGCACGTTCCCGTGTACGTCACCGAGTCCATGGTCGGTCACAAGCTCGGCGAGTTCGCGCCGACTCGTACGTTCCGTGGCCACAAGGCCAAATAGGGGGTTCATCGTAAATGGCAACTAAGTCTACCGACACCGAGACCCGTGAGGTCCGCGCGACGGCCAAGTACGTCCGCGTGTCCCCCAGCAAGGCTCGCCTGGTGGTCGATCTGATCCGTAACAAGTCCGTGGCCCAGGCCTTCGACATTCTTCACTTCTGCGAGCGCGCCGTCGCCGTGGACGTGGAGAAGGTCCTCAAGTCCGCCGTGGCCAACGCCGAGAACAACAATGGCATGCGCGCCGCTAACCTGGTCGTGAAGTATGCCTACGTCGACGAGGGCCCCACGCTGAAGCGCATCCGTCCTCGCGCCAAGGGCTCCGCTTCCCGCATCCTCAAGCGCACGAGCCACATCACCATCGTCGTTGCTCCCGGAAAGGAGGCCTAAGCTATGGGTCAGAAAGTCTACCCCACCGGCTTCCGTCTCGGCATCACCGAGAACTGGCGTTCCCGCTGGTACGCCGGCAAGAACTACGCCGAGACCCTCGGCAATGACCTTGAGATCCGCAAGTACCTCAAGAAGCGTCTGTCCCGTGCCGCCGTCTCCCGCGTGGAGATCGAGCGCGCTGGCGACAAGGTGAAGATCGTCATCTACACCGCCCGTCCCGGTATCGTCATCGGCAAGAAGGGCGCCGAGATCGACAACCTCCGTCACGACCTCGAGAAGGTCGTCGGTGTCGACCGCGGTCACCTGTCCGTCGACGTCATCGAGATCAAGCGTCCCGAGCTCGACGCCACCCTGGTCGCTCAGTCCATCGCTGAGCAGCTCGAGGGCCGCGTGGCCTTCCGTCGCGCCATGCGCAAGGCCGTCCAGACCGCCCGCAAGTCCGGTGCCAAGGGCATCCGTATCCAGTGCTCCGGTCGTCTCGGCGGCGCCGAGATGGGCCGTCGCGAGTGGTACCGCGAGGGTCGCGTGCCTCTGCACACCCTTCGCGCCAAGATCGACTACGGCACCGCCGTCGCTCACACCACCATGGGCGCCTGCGGCGTGAAGGTCTGGATCTACCTGGGCGAGAAGCTCCCCGGTCAGCCGGTCCCCAACCCGGCTCTCGAGGGTCCTTCGCGTCCTCGCCGTCGTAATTCCGAGAGGAGGGGTCAGTAGTGCTTGCCCCTAAGCGTGTTCTCCACCGTAAGGTGCAGCGTGGCTCCATGAAGGGCCATGCCAAGGGTCATACCGAGCTGCATTTCGGCACCATCGGCCTGCAGGCTCTCGAGGCCCACTGGATCACCAACCGCCAGATCGAGGCTGCTCGTGTCGCCATGACCCGCTACATGAAGCGTGGCGGTCGTGTCTACATCACGATCTTCCCCGACAAGCCCATCACCAAGAAGCCCGCTGAGACCCGCATGGGTTCCGGTAAGGGTAATCCCGAGGAGTGGGTGGCCGTCGTCAAGCCCGGCCGCGTCATGTTCGAGGTCGAGGGCGTCTCCGAGGAGATCGCCCGTGAGGCTCTCCGCCTGGCCCAGCACAAGCTGCCGATCAAGACCAAGATCATTACCCGCGCTACTTCCGACGGGGAGGATAAGTAAATGAAGCCCGCAGAGATTCGTGAGCTTTCGGACGCCCAGCTTGCTGACAAGCTGAAGGAGATGCGCGCCGAGCTCTTCAACCTTCGCTTCCAGATGGCCACCAGCCAGCTGGACAACACCGCTCGCGTCAAGACCGTGAAGAAGGACATCGCTCGTGTCCTCACGGAGCAGCGCGCCCGTCAGATCGCAGCGGAGAAGACCGCTGCCACCGAGTAGAATCGCAGGAGTGAAGCATGACTGAAACGACTGAGCGTAACGCGCGCAAGGTCCGTCAGGGCGTCGTTGTCTCCATCTCGGGCAACAAGACCATCGTTGTCCAGACCACGGAGCGCAAGCGTCACCCGAAGTACGGCAAGATGATGACCAGCACCAAGAAGTTTCATGCGCACGACGAGGAGTGCACGGCCGGCGTGGGCGACACCGTTCGCATCATGGAGACCCGTCCTCTGTCCAAGATGAAGCGTTGGCGTCTCGTCGAGATCATCGAGCGCGCCAAGTAACAGGACCGTACGCTTCTTTCGGTGATGTGCGCCGCGCCGGCTAACCTAGGCCACACAAGGCCGGCGTACCTCTCATCGATCTCTCATTCGGAGGAACTACCATGATTCAAATGCAAACCATGCTCACGGTTGCTGACAACTCCGGTGCGCGCAAGGTTCGCTGCATCAAGGTGCTCGGTGGCTCCAAGCGTCGTTACGCTGGCATCGGCGACGTGATCATCGCTGCCGTCCAGGAGGCTACCCCGGGCGCTAACGTCAAGAAGAAGGACGTCGTCCGTTGCGTCGTCGTCCGCACCGTGAAGGAGATCCGCCGCAAGGACGGCTCCTACATCCGCTTTGATGACAACGCCGCCGTCGTCATCAACAAGGACGGCTCGCCCGTCGGCACCCGTATCTTCGGGCCCGTCGCTCGTGAGCTTCGTGACAAGAAGTACATGAAGATCGTCTCGCTTGCACCCGAGACCCTGTAGTTAGGGGAGACCGTTATGTCTATGTCCATCAAGAAGGGCGATAACGTCAAGGTGCTCTCCGGCAAGGATCGCGGCAAGACGGGCACCGTCCTGCGCGCGCTTCCCGCTGAGGGCAAGGTTGTCGTCGAGGGCGTGGCCATCGTCAAGAAGGCCGTGAAGCCCACCGCGCAGAACCAGCAGGGTGGCATCGTGTCCCAGGAGGCCGCCATCGACGCCTCCAACGTGATGCTCATCTGCCCCAAGTGCGGCCAGGCCACCCGCGTTGGCCACAAGAAGGACGGCAAGAACAAGCTGCGCATCTGCAAGAAGTGCGGCGCTGAGTTCTAAGCTGCCTGAGCATATCGCTCGTATGGGCGCCCTTGGACTTCGGTCCAGGGGCGCTTTTTTCATGCGCACTTGGCTGGTCCGGCGCGCTGCCCGTGTTTGGAGGCGGGTGGGGCCGGGTTTGGGGCTGGTGGGTCCGGCTTGCCGCGGTGGGGCTGTGTTTTGCCGTGGGTGAGGCAGGGTTAGGGACTGGTTGGGCATGGTTGGGGCGGCTGGGGCCGTGTTTGCGGCCGGTGAGCTCCATTTTGGGGCGGGTAGGCTCTTGTTTTGCCGCGGGCGGGCTGGGTTCGCGGCGTTTTGATCCAGGCTTGCGGTGGGCGGTTCCAAGTTTAGCGGCGCTATGTCGCGAAGTGAGCGCTTCATTTTGGAGCCGCCGAGTAGACACCGCGGTGTGAGCGACAAAACCCCAGCTCAG
>CASEEY010000103.1 GCA_949287055.1 uncultured Collinsella sp. | reverse complement strand
CCCGCAGTGGCTTGAGCACGCTGTGCGCGACCTGGCGCAGGCGCTTCCGTCCGATGCGCGGCTCGTCGTCTCCGGCCATCCCATCGAGGCGCAGGCTTCGCACGACAAGGGTGCCGTCAGCGAGGGCTGCAGCATCTACAGCCTTGCGGGGATCGGCACCATCCACGCGCTGCTGCTCGCCGACTACGTCGTGACCGACTACTCCACCGTCGCCTTCGAGGCGGGCCTGCTCCACAAGCGGGTGCTGTTCTTTACGCCCGATATCGATGAGTATCGCGTCTCGCCGGGTCTCAACATCGACCCGCTCGCCGAGCTGCCGAGCATCACCTATACGACGGCCGATGCCGTCGCCCGCGCCATCGAGGACGACGTCGCGAGCGGCACCTACGATATGGCGTCGTTTGACGCCTTCATGGAGGGCTACGGTCGCTCCGAGATGCAGCCCTCGCGCTCGCTCGAGAAGATCCGTTCGATGATTTCCCCGTACTTTGTCCATGAGTCGCAAGACAGCTATTCAAAGGAGTTAAACCATGGAAAATGAGAACATCCAGCACAGCGGTTCGAGCGTCGAGATCAGCACGTCTGATGACTTCGCTTCCTACGCCGCCGACCACCACACCGGCGTGCGCCGCGTGCTCACCTACGGCACGTTCGACCTTCTGCACTACGGTCACATCCGCCTGCTGCAGCGTGCCGCAGCGCTGGGCGATTACCTAATCGTGGCGCTGTCGACCGACGAGTTCAACGCCGGTAAGGGCAAGAAGAGCTTCTACCCTTATGAGGTCCGCAAGGAGATGCTCGAGGCTATCCGTTACGTGGACCTGGTCATCCCCGAGAACTGCTGGGAGCAGAAGGCCCAGGATATCGAGGACTACCACGTGGACATCATGTGCATGGGTAGCGACTGGGCGGGCAGCGACCGCTTTGAGTACCTGCGCGACAAGTGCGACATCGTGTACCTGGACCGCACGGACGGCATTTCGACGACCGAGGTCAAGGGTCGCCTGGCAAACAAGGACAAGGCGTAAGGCGGACAAACCATGAAGACGATCGGACGCGTGCGGCGCTTGGTGCGCTCGGCAGGTCTTGGCGTGCTGCGCTACATGCCAAAGACGCGCCTGGCGGTGCGCCATACCTACTGGAAGCATGAAGCAAAGAAGTACGACGCTCAGGCGGCCAAGATTGCCGTCAACCCCAAGCGCGTGTTCTTTGAGTCGTTTGGCGGCCGGTCGTTTTCGTGTTCGCCGCGCGCGCTCTTTTTGGCGATGTGCGAGGACGAGCGCTTCGCCGACTACGAGTTTGTCTGGTCGTTTAAGGGAAAGCGCCGCACCGAGGAAGCCCAGGAGAACCCGGCGCTTGCTCGCGCAACCGTGGTGCAGCGCGGCTCGGCGGAGTATTTTGAGGCGCTGGCGAGCTCCGGCACGCTGATTCTGAACACGCGACTGCCGGAGTACGTCACGCCCAAGACCGATCAGGTCTTCGTGCAGTGCTGGCACGGCACGCCCCTCAAGCGGCTGGGCTACGACGTGCAGATCGAGACCGCGAACGCCCTGAACACCACGTCCGAGCTGGCCGAGCGCTTCGGTATGGACGCACGCAAGTGGACCTATCTGCTGTCGCCCTCGCCCTATACCTCCGAGCACCTGGCGAGCGCCTTTGGCCTGCCCGAGGAGCGTCGTGCCCAGACGGTGCTGGAGCTCGGTTATCCGCGCAACGACGATATCGCCCGCGCGGCGGCGGATGATACCGGCGAGACCGTGCGTGCCATGCGCGAGAAGTTCGGCGTGCCCGAGGGCAAGAAGGCCCTGCTGTATGCTCCCACCTGGCGCGATGACTCGTATCAGGCGGGTGTGGGCTACACCTTTGACTACCTCATCGACTTTGACGAGCTGCAACGCGAACTGGGCGACGATTGGGTGGTGCTGTTCCGCCCGCACTACTACATCGCCAACGCGTTTGATTTCAGCGCCTACGAGGGCTTTGTGATCGACGTGTCGGACGCGCCGGACATCAACGAGCTGTACATCGCGGCCGACGCGCTGGTGACCGATTACTCGAGCGTCATGTTCGATTACGCCATTCTGCACCGGCCCATTCTGCTGTTTGTGCCCGACTACGAGCGCTACGCCGGCGACATCCGAGGTTTCTACTTTGATATGGCCGAGGTCCCCGGTCCGCAGTGCGCCACCACCGAAGAGCTCGTGGCGCAGGTGAAGGGGTTGGACAATACGTACTGGCAGCAGTACGGTGAGGCCTTCGACCGCTATGCGGCGACGTTTTGTCCGCTGGATGACGGGCATGCCGCGCAGCGCGTGCTCGAGCGGGTGTTTCCGCAGTCGTGAGCAAACCGAGGTGTTACAAGGTTGTTTGGTGACGTGCGCCGCACGTCCAGCCGATGCGCTATGCTGTATGCTCGCTTAAACCGCATGAAAGGATAAGGTCGTTTCATGTTTGATACGCTTCGACAGATCGTCGCGGAAAACTGGGAGTGGCGCCACCAGATCTGGGACCTGGCCAAGGTCGACTTGGTCAAGACCTATCGCGGTGCCGCACTCGGCAAGGTGTGGCTGTTCACCAAGCCTGCCGTGTACATTCTGGTGTACTGGTTTACGCTGTCCGTCGGTATGCGCGGCGGTGCCGATGTAAACGGTCAGCCGTTTTTGCTGTGGCTCGCCGCGGGTGTGTTTCCGTGGTTCTTCATGTCCGACGCCATCAACACGGGTAGCAACGTCTACCGTCGCTATCCCTATCTGGTGAACCGCATCAAGTTCCCGCTTTCGGTGATCTCGACGTTCTACACGCTGTCGATCCTCATCATCTTTGCGGCGACCATGGCCATCACGATCGGCTTCTGCGTGGTGCTCGGCGTGCACATCTCGCGCTACATCCTGCAGCTGCCGCTCGTCATGATCATCATGTTCCTGTTCTGGACCGCGTGGTCCATCGCCCTGTCGCCCCTGTCGGCGATCTCTAAGGACTTTGCCAACCTGGTCAAGACGCTTTCCACGCCGTTTTTCTGGCTGTCCGGTATCCTGTTCCAGTTGTCCTCGTTGCCGCATATCGGCCGCGTCATCATGGCCTTCAATCCCGTTGCGTGGAGTGCGGAGGCTGTGCGCTGCTGCTTTATCTACAAGGATTGGATCTGGGAGCGCCCGGACGAACTGCTGCCGTTTTTGCTGGTGTTCCTGATCGTTGTGCTCGTTGCCCTGCGCAACTACCGCCGTCTTTCCAAGGAGGTCCCCGATGTCCTCTAGCGTTCACAGCGATACCGCGCTCGATCTGGGCTCGGCCACGATCATCCGCGACGAGGACCGCACCAATCCCGTCGCCGTTCGCTTTGAGCACGTGCGCAAGACGTACAAGCTGTTCAAAAACGACCGTCAGCGCCTGATTGCCTCGTTTACCAACCGCGTTAAGTACGACACCATCAACGCGAGCGACGACCTGACGTTTACCTGCGGTCGTGGCGAGGCGCTTGCCTTCTTGGGCGACAACGGTGCCGGCAAGTCCACCGCGCTCAAGATGATCACCGGCGTGTGCTTTCCCACGAGTGGCACCATCGAGGTCCACGGGCGCGTCTCGGCACTGCTGGAGCTTTCCGCGGGCTTTGACATGAGGCTTTCCGGTATGGAGAACGTGCAGATGCGCTGCCAGCTGTGGGGTCTGTCTGAGGAGGAGTCCAAGGAGCTTATCCCTCAGATCGTTGAGTTCTCCGAGCTTGGCAAGTATATCGATCAGCCCATGCGTACCTACTCGAGCGGTATGCGCGCACGCCTTGGCTTTGCGTTCGCGTCATCCATCAAGCCCGACATCTTGGTTGTGGACGAGGCCCTGTCGGTGGGCGACCGCAAGTTTTCCGCCAAGTGCCAAAAGCGTGTGGCCGATATCATGGCTAACGAAAACGTGACGGTGCTGTTCGTTACGCACTCTACCGCCCAAGCCCGTAAGTTCTGCACGCGAGGTATCGTGCTCGACCACGGCCGGACGGTGTTTGAGGGGACGATTGATGAGGCTGTCGACTTCTACGAGGCGACGTAAGGGCGTTTTGCATAATCGATGCGCGTGAGGCGGCTCTGGTTTTATAGGCCAGAGCCGCTCTTTTGTACTGTGCATGCTGGTTGTTGATACGCGCGGATGGCACTGTTGTTACATGATACCATTCTGAATATCTGTTTCACTGGATGTCGGGAGAAATATGCATAAGCGCACCCGTTTGCTTGCTCATCGTTTAATAGTTGGCGCAATGATTGTTGGTATGACGCTGCCCCAAGGTGTCGTTCAGGCCGCGGCGCTCGATGCCGAAAACAGCAATTCTGCACCGCAGCTTGAGGAGTCGCAGAGCCAGGACCCTCAAGAAGGCGACGAAGAGCAGAGCCAGGAATCCTCCGGCGGGGAAGTAATTGAAGATTCCGTCGCCGAGGATATCCAGGCAGAAGATGAGGACGTTGCAGCACCCGATGAGGATCCTGACGAGTCCGATGGTGATGCTCCGGTCAATCAGGTTCCGACGGAACCCGTTATCAACGATGCCCTCGTGGGCGATTCCGAAGATGACGAGGCCGACGCTGAAGACGCGGCTGATACGGAGGACGACGAGCCTGCGTCCGATCCGGATTTCTTTAACGAGTTTCGGGGTACGAGCTGGCGTTATAGCAACGGTCAGCTGGTAAGCTCGTATGCGCGTGCAAAAGGCATCACGTGGGAGAAGAACGCCGACGGAACGTATTCTTCGAGCGACGGTATGACGGTGGAAGGCGCGTCGGCGATCGGCATCGATGTCTCCGAGTTCAACTACTCCATCGACTGGGAGAAAGTCAAAGCGGATGGCATCGACTATGCCATCATTCGCGTTGGCTACGGATGGGGCGGCGACGACAGCCGTTTCATTGAGAACGTACGCGGTGCTCAGGCAGCTGGCGTGCCCATCGGTGTGTACCTCTATTCCTATGCTTGGGATGCCGAGAGCGCACGTGACGAGGCGGAATGGACCCTCTCTCAGCTTGAGAGCGCCGGCCTTACCCCGAGCGATCTTGCCCTGCCGGTGTATTACGATTTGGAAAACGAGCATGACGGGTCTCCCGCGGGCGTCGACGATAACAACCAGTACCGTCCCATCACGATGGAGAACTTTGCCAACATGGCAAAGGAGTATGCCTCGGTGATCCAGGATGCCGGCTACGACGTGGGCGTATATGCCAATCTTAACTGGTGGAACAGCTATCTGACCGATTCATGCTTTGATTCGTGGAGTCGTTGGGTCGCTCAGTATAACGATGTCTGTCAGTACGAAGGGGAGTACGACCACTGGCAGTGCATGAGCAACGGCGCGGTGGATGGCATCGGCGGCGTCGTGGACATTAACTTCTCCTATGGTTTTGGCGAGCGTTTTCTTATGGATCGGCTCGCCTCCGACAATTCGGCAGTTCTTCCCGACGGAATTTACGAAATGTCACCATTGCCAAGTGATAGTTTTGTTCTTGGTGTTGCGAATGGATCTCGTTCAAATAAAGCTCTTGTCAATATAACTAATAATTCAGGAAATGCTTCAAGCCAATGGATAGTCACGCATGATGCATCTGGCTACGTTCAATTCTGCAACGTTAATTCAGGACTTATGCTTGATGTGAAGAGCGGTTTAGCAGCTGAAGGAACTCCGGTTCAGCAATTTGGGTCCAATCAAGCGTATGCGCAGAAATGGATTGTGCTCGATGAAGGCGATGGCTATTCAATTATCTCTGCCCTATCAGCAGATTTGATGCTGTCTGCTGATGGCGAGGGGGATGGCTCTGCAGTATTATTGAAAAACGTAGCGAATGGGTTTAACTGGAACATTCGCGCTCTGGACTCAGACGTCCATGCCACGCTTGATACTTTAGCTGCAGAGCATCATGATGACCTGCCTGACGGCATATATGTCATTTCTCCGTATTCTGATTCGAATTATGCACTTGATATATATGAACATTCGAATAAGAAATCAGCGAACGTTCAACTGGGGAAATATACGAACAGCTCTTTTCAGGCATGGAATATTCGGCATGATTCAGAAGGCTATGTTTCGATAATTAATATAGGCTCTGGATGTGCTCTGGATGTGCATGGTGCCAACCTAGTCGGAGGTACCAATGTCCAACAATATACAGACAACGCTTCGAGAGCTCAAAAATGGATAGCGATAAAGCAAGACGATGGATCCTATCGATTCATGTCAGCTTTGTGGCAGAATCTAATGCTTGACGTGTATAACGGAAAGGCCATTTCCGGTGCAAACGTCTGGACCTTTTTTAACAATGGCTCAAACGCACAGCTCTGGTCGATTTCAGAATTTGAATCCGCTTACGAGGTCCTCGATAAAATGGCCGACATCAATCGGGATGCATTGCCTGATGGGGAATATGTAGTTGCTGGAGGCGGATCGAGGGATAAGCTCCTTGATGTGAAAAGTGGATCCACTGCAAACAGTGCAAATGTTCAACTGTGGACCTCAAATATGTCCGATGCCCAGCGATGGATC
>CASEEY010000102.1 GCA_949287055.1 uncultured Collinsella sp. | reverse complement strand
ATGAACAGCGCCTCGACGAGCGGGAGCCGCTTGCGCATGCCGAGAAGCACGAGCATGAGCAAAATGCCGAAGGTGACGGTAATGAAGACCTCGAACTCCTCAAACGTTGCCGGCAGTTTCATCCAAATGGTCGACCACAGCGCCTTAAAGAAGGTGACGACGTTGTCGCCTTGGCCGATGTCGCCCTCGGTCACTTCTTCAAGACCAAAAAACTGCCAACTCCAGTCGCCTCGCATGATGGGCTCGACCCATCCCCAACCCTTGCTGTAGTTGATGAGGGTGCCCCGCATAACGGTCCAGCGAACCACTTTGCCTAGGATAATCAACACGGGAAAGAGGGCGAGCAGCACGCGGCTGTCCACCCTCATGCCCAAAACAGGATGTTTCTCTGCAAGCGACCTGTTCATAGCGCGCTCTTTACCCGACCGCCCCAGCTAGGTAGCGCGGTAGATGCGTAGCAACCTTTCCGCCATCGTCTTGACGTCGTATCCCTTGCGAGCCAGCTCCTGGTAGCAGGCGTCGCGTTGTGTCGTGCCCGCCAGGCCCAAGACGGCATCGGCCCACCGCTGCAAGGGCACATCGAGCGGAAGATACTCCACCGCCTCGAGAATCTTCGCCTCGCGGGTGATGGTGTCCGAAAACGCGCAGGGCAACCCCGTTGCCTGCGCCTCTACGGCGGTGACCGGAAAGCCCTCGTACAGCGACGGCATCACGAAGACGTCCATCCCCTGCAATAGTCGCGCCACGTCCGAACGGAAGTCCAGGAAGCGCACCGTCTCCGCAAGACCGAGCTCTTCCACCTTTTGGCGCGTAGTCTGCTGCAGCTCGCCGATGCCCGCAAGGACCAAGATCGAATCCGGCTGCTCACGGTGCAACTCGGCAAAGATATCCAGCAAAAAGCCGTGGTTCTTCTGGGTGGTAAAACGCCCCACGTGACCGACCACCAGCGTGGCGTCATCGACGTGCCACTCTGCCCGCGCCTGCTGGCGAGCCTTCTGGTCGAATGCAAACTCACTCAGCGGAATGCCGTTCGGCAGCACGGTAACGCAACCGGCCTTCATCCGACGGCTTCCAAACAGCCATTCGCCCGCGCGGTCGGAACACGCCAGATACATGTTGGCGTAATGGCGCAGCGGCGCCTTCAAGCAGGTGCCGAGCAACCGCTCCGCCGAGGAACTGGTCTGAAACCCCGTGTTGTGCGCATGGGCGATGCGCACCGGAATACCGTAGCGCTTGGCAGATCGCAGAATCGGATAGTTCTTCGGGCCGGAGTTAAGGTGCACGGCTCGATAGTCATGATGTTCTGCAAAAAACCGCCGCACCGCTCGGCCATAGCGAACGAAGTCCTGTGGCTTCCGCATCCAAATGCCTTCCAGCTTGTGCACTGGGATGCGAGCGCGCACCTCGTCTTCCAGGTCGTAGTGCTCGCCATCGTCCAGCAGCAGCAGCTCACAGGGCTGGCCGGCCGACAAAAACTGATCGATCAGCTCGACCAGCAATGTCTGGATGCCGCCCACACGCATACGGTCGACAAAGAGCAGGATCGCGCCGCGCATCATGACGTTATGCACAGCGTTCGATCCCCCTCTTATGTACGCCGAGCCCCGCAATTTGGTCAGATGCGAAAGCTAAGCAGCAGGCAGCAAGTATCGAAAGCAATAACGACAGCGCAATAAACAGCGCTCCATTGGAACATAATGCGAAGCAGAGCTCCAGAACCAGAGCGTGTACAAGGTAAAATGCGTAGCTGATTCTATCCCCCTGACGGATAACCTTGCAGTCAAACCACACCCGTGCCTTGCTCACAAAGAAGTAGATAAAAAAGACAATCCAAATATCCAGAATGGCATTCGTCCAGATGCTGATAATCCTGTCATAGAGTACGGTCCCGTCGATCAGCCTTTGAGCGATTATGCGAACTGCCATGGAACCGCACATCACCACAGTCCAAACGGCAAGCTTGCGACAAGTGATACCGGCATCGATAATGCTGCGGTTGCTAAAGTACCCGCAGCAAAACACAAAAATAGCCGCCACGTACCAGCTAAGCGGATGGCCAAAATCCAGTGTCAGATTGCAGTGGTACGCCAGCAAGACCTGTGATAGCACTGTCAGAGCAATCGCAACGGGTGCAAAAAGCTTGGAATCTAAAATCCCTACCATCTTGTCACGAACGAGCTGCAGAACCGGAATCAGGCAATAGCACAGTATCAAGAGCGTCATGAACCACAATGTCTGAGGTCCGCCTTCTGGGCCCAACAAGCCTTGAAGGACAAAGACATAGATGATAAGAGGCTTCACAATCTCCAAACCAGCTCCGCGCACAACTTCCAGAATAAAGAAGACGCTGATGAAGATGATGTACGGAACCCAAAGTCGTTCGATTCTCGTTTTTATCCACTCTTTGAAATTACCAATGCTTTTTCCACCATAGAGAAAACCCGATATGAACAAGAAGATGAGAACCCCGGAATTGGTAATCTGGATGATGACTCCCTTGAGGGGAATATCCGTGTAAGCAACCGCATGATCAATAAAAATGAAGAGCATCGCCACGATGCGAATGCACATAATTGCGACGTTACGATTATTGCCTGCCCTCTCCGCCATCACTCAACACTCGCCTTTAGGTACCTCGCGCTTGCCTGACGCAGCTCCGCAATGCGCTCGTGCACCGCGTCAAAGTCCAGCTGGCGCGCAAGGCACTCCTCCACGTCCTCGTCGCCCGTGATGAGCCGGCCCGTCACGCCCAACGTGTCAAACAGCGAGTCCAGGCGGTTATTGGTGCACAACAGGCCCTCTTTGGCCACCCGGCGAGAGGTGAAGAAGGTCTTGCGGTACAGCAGCGAGAAAACGCTGCCGTGGAAGGAATCGGTCACGATGTATCGCGCATGGCGGATAAGGTTGAGCAGCTCGCCGGGGCCCACGCCATACGGGGTCTCGTCGGCATAGCCCTCGTCCGCGGCGATGTACTCGTCCAGGTGCAGCAGCGCCACGATCTTGCACCCCGTCGCTGCGCGCAAACGCTGAGCGAACGCGCGGTCCTTCGTGTTGTTGCCCAGAAAATAGCAGAGGATGTACTCCCCTTCCGCCACCGGTCGCTCCGGCTGGATGTCCAGCCACTCCTGCGCTGTGAACAGCAGCGTGGGGTCGCAGACCAGCTGAGCCGTTAAACCCGTATACGCACGGACCATTTCCACCGCAGACTGCTCGCGCACCGACAGATGCTGGAAGCGCGGCAGAAACTCCCGCGCCTGGCGCTGCTGCTCCTTGGGCAAAAACGGCGCACCGAAGCTCGTGGCATACGAGACCTTGTTCACATCGTCGGGCACCCAGCTTAGGGTGTAGTAGTCCGCGGCGATGTTGGAGCTGGTCGCTCCCCACCAGTACAGTCGAGTACCGCGAGCAGGCTTCCGTGAGCTCCGCGCGCGACACGTAAGCCGGTGAGAGCCGGAAGTGTTCCCGCTGGAACGCCGCGAACTTCTCGTGGCGCACGGCGATCTTTCCGCCGAAGGTATCGCGGTTCAGCCACGCCTGCGCCTTCTTGCGCCCGATGCGCGCCACCGTTCCCGTCAGAATCTGTGGATCCCAAATCCTGCGCAGGTAAAAGCGCGTCTTGGCGGCATCGAGCTCCCGGCGCACGCCGTCGATGCAGACGGTCTCGCACGGGACGCCCCAAGCATCAAAGATGCGCTGCGTGGCATAGGCCTGCAGCGCGCTCCCGTAGTTGGGATGAAAGTAGCAGGTGACCAGCCCGATCATGCGCGCGACAGGTCCTTTGCCGCCCGCCCGACAAAAGCGCCGTCGCAGGCCGACGACCCCGCAAGCGCCTGCTCGTAGACACCCTTGTACCGCCGAGCCATCACCGTGATGTTGTACTCGTGCTCGATATCGCGCAGCGCCGCGCGGCACAGCGCGCGGGCGACATCCGACTGTTCGGCTTTGCGAATAGCCGCGACGAATTGCTCCAGCTCGTGACACACAAAGCCGTTCTCGCCATTCCTGATCACGTCGCGATTTCCGAGCACGTCGCTCACCACGCAGGGTTTCTCCAGATACATCGCCTCAAGCAGCGAGATCGGCAGTCCCTCCCACGAGGACGGCAGCAAGAAGCAGTCCGCCTGATCGGCCAGCTTAAGGACATCGCGGCGGCTGACCCATCCGGTGACCTCGATGTTCGGCGCATCCAGGAGCTCTCTGAGCTCGCCGTCGCCGATCCAGCGGAACCGGATGTCCGGCATGGCATGGGCGATCCGGTTGAACAGCACCGGGTTCTTCTGGCTGCAGATGCGCCCGATCGTGAACACGGTGAAGCCGTCGCGCTCCTGGCGCGCAGGGTCCCCGGCGCCCGGCAGGCGGTCCAGACAGCAATCGATCTCGTCCGGGTCGATCCCGTTGTTGATGAGCAGGGCGCGGCGCGTGAGCGGCAGGGTCTCGTCCAGCTCGCCCTTGCTGCAGGCGATCGTCGTGCTGCGCAGCCGGGCCATCGCAAACTCGATCATGCGGTACAGGCCGCGCTTGAGCGGACTCGCCTGCCGCATCAGGAAGCTGTAGCCGTGCGGGGTGTAGAACACCGGCGCACTCGCCCGCCAATAGGCGAGCCTGCCCAGCACGCCCGCCTTCGCGGAGTGCAGGTGGATGATATCGGGACGCACCGCGCGGCCGATCTTGATCAGCGCCGCGAGCGCCCGCAGATCCTGCCGGGGGCTGATCTGGCGAACGAAATCCTCGACCTCGATGAGGTGAATGCGGGAATCGAAGTAGTCGCGATAGTCCTGCGGCGTTTGCGGACGCACCGCATACGCAAGGTATACGTCGTAGTCCTCAACCAGCTGATTTGCCAGGCTCACGATATAGGTAAACAGCCCGCCGCCCATGGCCTCGACCACGAACAGCAGGCGCTTGCCCGGCCTTGACGGCGCGAGGGTTCCCATCGTGCCGCTCACTGCCCTTGAGCCCCCAGCACGCATCCCACGGTCTTCACCACGAGCGCGATATCGGTCCCGATGCTCGCCGTCTGGATGTAGCGCAGATCGAGCTCGACCCACTCGTCAAACGGAATGGCATCGCGGTTGCGCCGCGCCTGCCAAAAGCAGGTGATTCCCGGCTGCACCGCAAGGCGCAGGCGATCGCGCTCCGTATAGCGCTCCACCTCGTTCGGCAGCGCAGGGCGCGGCCCCACCACGGACATGTCGCCCTTGAGCACGTTCCAGAACTGAGGCAGCTCGTCGAGGGAGGTCTTCCGCAGGAAATGGCCCACGCGGGTCACGCGGGGGTCATTCTCGATCTTAAAGACGGGGCCGTCCTTCTCGTTAGCGCATCTGAGCTCGGCAAGCCTATCCTCGGCGTCGATGCACATGGTGCGAAACTTCAGCATGCGGAAACGCCTGCCGCGCTTGCCCACGCGCTCCTGCCTGAACAGCGGCGAGCCCTTCGGGTCGTCAATCCAAATCACAAGGGCTATGAGCAGCAGCAATGGTGACAGCGCGACGAGGATGGCAGCGCTCAAAACGATGTCGAACACGCGCTTGAGGGCGCAGAAGCCGGGCCTTCCGTCAAAGCCTGCCGCGATGTTGCCGCGCTCGCGCCCGACGGCGCGCTCACCGATCCGGCAGGCCGGACCCCCGGCAACTATTCCGTTGATGTCACGTGTACTTTCGTACAATCCCCAAGCCGACCTTCGTCGCAACTCTACGACCGCAGATCTCGAACTCGATGATGGCGAGGCTTTTATGACGATTGACGCGTTTGATCATGGCTTCACAGCCGACGAGCGGCCCGTCCAGGACGACCACGTGGTCGCCTTCCATGACCCCGTAGGACATGGGCACGGTGCGGTCGCCTTTCTTGGTAAAGGTCCCGATCCATGCCTGGTCCTCCGCGTGCAGGGGAACAAACGCCTCTCCGACGCTCAGCATGCGCGTAAACTCCGGCGTCTGCTTCAGCGTGTCCGCCAGGATGTCGACGTTATTGCTCACCGCGATGATGTAGCCGGGGAACAGCGGCTTTTTGGCCATGACCCACGTGCCGCGCATCTTCATCTCGGTGGCGTAGCGCGGCGTGAAGCACTCCTCGAGAACTCCTTCGGGCGCCAGGCGCTCGATGAGGCGGCACAGGGCCTCCTCCCTACCGGTGGCGACCTGCACGACATACCAACGCGCGGACGCGCGCTGCGAAGCCCGCTGGGGCATTGCCGACTCCGTTCCCAGCTTTACGCAAATTCCGAGCAGTGGGCCTACAGCCACGCCACTCGGAACCGCCAGCAAAAAGAGACGTATTCATCCTCCTGCACGTCCGGGTCCTGCACCGGGCACGGTCCCCATCAGAGCAAGATCTGCCGGCGGGCATGAGGGCCCGCCGTAACGTCAAGCATAGGTAGAGTCGGCTGGCACGTGCGCTACCAGCGCACAAAGCGTCTGTATGTTCCGAATCGGTATACGTTCATTCCCTTGGCGTCGACGAAGTTCTCCGAATCTTCACCGTCACTGGGCGACGTCGTCCGTGGTGAGCGGCGACTGCGCAAGCAGGTCCTCGTAATCGCGCGGGCTGGCGGCGTTTGTCGCGGCGCCGAGCTTGTCGTTGTTCGCCTGCTCCTCCGGAATGCTCGAGGTGCTCTCGGGGTCGAGACCCGCGTCCATGCGCCTCATCATGTCCTGCCACTCCTCGTACATCGTCCCCACGTAGGAGATGCCGTCGACGTTGAGGGCGTAGCTCGGCGCCGCAGCGGAGTAGACCGTCAGGCCGTTCTCGGCGCCGTACAGCTCGAGCGCGTACGAGATGATCTTGTCGAGGGAGAGGTCAGTCTTCACCGCCTTGGCGAGCTCCGAGACGAGCCCCGGGATCTCGAGGGGCCCGGACGCCAGCACCTCGCGCACGATGGCCTCGAGGATCTGCCGCTGAGCCTGCGCGCGCCCGAAATCGCCTCCCGAGACGTTGTAGCGCTCGCGCGCGTACGCGAGGGCCTCCTCGCCGTTCAGGCGCTGCTCTCCGGCCGAGAACGACATGCCGCCGTTGCCGGCCGTGATGTCCTCCGGGATGTCCACGGTGACCCCGCCGAGGGCGTCCACGACCTCCTTGAGGCCGTTGAAGTCCACCTCCACATAGTGAGAGATCGGAACGCCGGCGAACTCCGACACGACGAGCACCGTCGATGCGGGCCCGTAGTTGTAGGCGGCGTTGATCTTCTCGACCCCACCGCTCTCGCCGTAGATCATGGTGTCACGCGGGATGGAGACAAACGTCACCACGCCCGACGACGCGTCCACACGGGCGAGCATGATGACATCCGAGCGGGCGGCCTCGCCGTTTCGGGAATCCGAGCCGATGATGAGCGTGTAGAAGGCATCGGAGCTCTGGTTGCTCTCCGAGTCGACGAGGGCGTCCTCCATCTCCTCGCGCTCGCCCTGGTCTAGGCTCATCATGTTGTTCACGCTGCTCATCCACGCCCAGCAGGTGCCGACTCCGATGGCGACGATCGCAAGCACGCACAGCAGCGCGATCACCGGCTCGGCGGGTCTTTTGCGCGGCTTCTCAGAGGCGCGGGCGTCCTTTACGCCCTTGGAGGAGTCGATGGTCTCGAAGTGCCTTGCGGGAATCAAGGCGGGGTCGGTGTCCCCCAGCGCCGAGGCGTCATCGCGATCGGTCGCCCCAGCGGGCGCCGTCGCGTCCTGAGCGGGCTGCTCGGGCGCGGCGTCATCGGTAAAGATCGGCTCGAGCCGTTTGCTTTCGGCGAAGTGACGACCCTGATACGAAGCGCCTGCCGGCTCGCCGTTGGTGTCTCGAAGTTCCTTCTCGTCCATACCCTCTCCTCGTTCGTGCTACCCCTGGACCTTACCGCAGGATAACGAGCAACAAGGCCTTAAATTCACTCACTCCCCCATCGTTCACACCGATAGCGGAATCCGACCCCTTTCCTTCCCCAAATGTCGTCATTCGTTCCCGCCAATTGCCCGTTGGTTCGAACGAGCGGATGGGCGCCGTTTTCGCACCCACAATAGTGAAATCGAACGTGGACGCACCGAGGAAGGGGGCATCGTGAGCAGTTCCGTTCATCCCGATAAAAGCACCCTGACCGATCTTATCGCACGCATGGTCGCCTGCTACCACCGCAAGGACTTCGAGAGCGTCCTGCCGTGCCTTGCTTCGGACTGTCTGCTCATCGGGGCTGGAACGGACGTATCCCACGGCATCGAGCATATCATCGAAACGTTTCGAGCGTGTTCCTTATCGATGCCCACCTTCCTCGTGCGCGATGCCCGCTTCCAGCTCATCGATTCCGGCAACCCCTTCGAGGCGACCGTCGCCGGCTTCTATAAGATCTACTCCGACGCGGACCACCGGATGCTCTCATCCGAAATCCAGCGCCTCACCGTCAACTTCCGCTGGGAGGACGACGCGTGGAAGGCCTATCTCATCCACACGTCCAACGAGTGGGAGCCGCTCGACGACGGGACGCCCTTCCCGATCAGGGTGAGCAAGCAGACCTATCGCTACGTCCAGGACATCCTGCGCGCCAGCAAGATGCGCGACGAGGGGCCTGCGGAAAACGTGGTGCTTCCCGTAGAGGACGGCACGACGTTCATCGACCCCGCCCGCATTCTGTACGCCGAGGCCAGGGCAAAGAAAACCGTCGTCCACCTCGTCGACAGGATCGTCACGGTCAAGCTGCTGCTCGCAAACGTCATGGAGCTCCTGCCGGCACAGTTCATGCGTATCCATCGAAGCTATGCCGTCAACCGCAGCCATATCTCTGGGCTTATCGGTGGTGAGGTCCTCATGTCAAACGGCGACCGCATACCGATTCCCAAGCGGCGAAGGAGCGAAATCGAGGGGCAACTGGTTAAAAGAGCATATTGAGAGCAGAAGTAGACCCCCCCCCCCGCTATATACGTCATATACTGTATTTCTCGCCGCTCTGCCCGGACGATGCTATGCGGAATCACAGCCCATCATCAGCAGGACGGCCATTCAAACGTTTGCGGCTGACGTGAAAGGATGGCAGTGGATACCTACGAGGAAAGCGTACGACTGGCTGAGCTCATCAAGAAAAGCATCTTGGGTATCTTCGTCAACGATCGCGACCTCTTCCTTGAGTTTCTGGACGAGGGCAGCGTGCTCATCGGCGCTGGCTCGAAGGTCTTCCAGGGCCGTTCGGAATTTGCAAAGTGGCCGCTCAACCCGCCTGGCATCGAGGCGCGCAACGTGATGTTCTATCCGCTCTACACCAATCGACCGGACGAAGCCACGGTGGTGGGAACGTACCTTTTGAGCGGCCCGTGCATCCACGGTACGGTCAACCAGCGCGTAACGACCAGCCTGAAAAAGGTCGACGGCAAGTGGATCATCCGTCTCTCGCACTTCTCCAACGAATGGCCCATGGGCAAGCCGGGCACGTCCTCGCAACCGGCGGCGGAGCCCCCTGCGCCAAAGCGGCTCCAGCTGCGCACCGAGGACGGGCTCGCCTTCGTGAATCCCGATGACATCGTCTACGCGGAATCCAGCGGCAAGCGCTGCGTGCTCCATTTCCGGGATCGCACGCTGCCGGTAAATCTGCTGCTGCGCGAGCTCTGCGACCAGCTGCCCGACCAGTTCGTCCGCACGAGCCGCTTCTATGTCGTCAACGTGCTGTACGTGCAGGGCGTAGGAAAAGACGGCATCGTGTTCTCCACCGGCGAGAAACTCTCTGTTCCCGAGCGCCGCATCAAAGAGGTCCAGGTAGAGATCGGAAGCGCCGTAACCCGCGCCATCCGCTAACACGTCCCGCTTCGGTAAAAGGGCTCGCCCGACTGAAGCCCCCCGGTTAAAACACCCTAGGGATTATTTTACATGGCGTATGGAATACCAGGGTTATAGGACAAAAAGTGTGCTATTCAGTCTAGCCAGAAGGGATACGGGTCCCCGTGATGGAGCTCCTCCCAGACCGCACGGTCGCCCCACTCCGGC
>CASEEY010000101.1 GCA_949287055.1 uncultured Collinsella sp. | reverse complement strand
GTCAGCAGCATATACGGCGCATGCTCCACCACGCCGTTGGTTCGCACGATCTCGTGCGCCACAACCAGCGCGTCATGCACCTGCGTGCGGCCTATGGCATACTGCGGAAACTCCGCAGCGGCCGCCACCAGGGCACTCGTCTCGCGCGGGAGCGCATGGATCTCGAGCGTCTTGCCGAACCCGTCGAAGTCGTTTTGCTTCTTGATGCGAAACTGCTCGCTCGGTTTTCCGCCGTGCGCGTCCAGAAACTCGTTGACGCGGGTATTCCACAGGTTATCGGCCATGAGATGCGCCCACGCGCCGAGCACCAGGTCAAACCGGGAGCGCTCGTCACGCGGCGCGGGCACGTCCCCGCCCGCGCCGCGCGCATCCGCAGCGACGGGCCCCTGATCGCGATACCGGTGCGCGAAGTGGACGCGGTTCACGCGGTCGATCTCGCGGCGGATATCGCCGGGCTCGACAACCGCGCAGGCGCGGTCGGCTTCGCCCATCCGCGCAGCCAAAGGAGCCACGAATTCATCCCAGAACTCACCCTCGCGCGGCTTCGGGATGGGCGCGGGCTCGGCGCAGTGCGTGATGCGATACGGGACGGGCTCCTCAATCCCAGGCACCATATAGCCAACCTGGATATCGGGCACGAGGTTGCCGAACAGAAACGCATTGGCGTCGCGCACCGTGCGCGCAACCGCACCGTCGCGCGCAAGCAGGCGCTCGGTCTGGGCGATATGTATGTTCCAGCTGGGCATTCGCCACGTCCCTTCCAACACGATGGGGGCCCACGCAGCGCGCGGACCCCCACCAGTATACGACTCAGTCGGTAAGCCGCAGGTAAGCGATGACGCTCGGAAACGCTACGAACGCACCTCGCCGCCCGTGGCCTTGCACACCTTGGTCACGAGCTTGGAGTGGGCGCGCTCGACCTCCTCCGAGGTCAGCGTATGGTCATCGGAGCGATACGTGAGCGAGAACGCCATGGATTTCTTTCCCTCGCCCACGCGCACCGGGTCGCGGTACACGTCAAACAGGCGCACGCCGACAAGCAGCTTGCCGCCCGCGCTGACGATACGGCGCTCCAGGTCCTCGCAGGTCACGCCCTCGTCAACCACGATGGCAAGGTCGTGCTCCACACTCGGGAAGCTCGAGAACTCGTGGTAGGCCTCCTGGTCGTGCGCACCGCGCAGCAGTGCCTCGAGGTTCAGCTCAAAGGCCACGACCGGCAGGTCGATATCCATGGCCTCGCGCGCGTCGGGATGGATCTCGCCGACCCAGCCCAGCACCGTGCCGCCGGACAGCACCTCGGCGCCGCGGCCGGGCTGCAAAAACGCGTAGCCGTCGCCCTCGGCGGGACGGAAGCGGACCTTCTCGATGCGTAGCTGCGCGAGCAGCTCCTCGACGATGCCCTTGCCCTCGAAGAAGCGCAGCGAGCGCGGCTTGTCGTTCCACGAAGCCTCGCCCATCGCACCGGACAGCACGCCGGCCACGCTCTGGCGCTCCTTGGGCGCGCTCGCGTTCTCGCGGCCGTGGAACAGCGTGCCGATCTCGTACAGTTGCACGTTGGCGGTGCCGTGCGCCTCGTTGTAGGCCACGGAGCGCAGCAGGCCCGGAAGCAGCGAGCGGCGCATCTCGGTCTGATCGGCGATCAGCGGATCCATGAGGACCACGGGGCAGCCGCGACCCTCCTCGGACATGCCGATCTTCTTGAGGTCATCGGCGGCGGCGAACGCGAAGTTCGTGGCCTCGTTCAGGCCGCAGGCGCGCAGGATCCGGCCGACCTTGCGCGTCAGATGCTGCTCGCGCGTGAGGCCGCCGATGTGGTTGCGCGCAGCGGGGATCGTCGCCTCGACGCGGCCCATGCCCCACAGGCGCAAAACCTCCTCGATCAGGTCGATCTCGCGCGGAAGGTCGGGGCGGAAGCTCGGGGTCACCACGTGGAACGTGTCGTCGTCAACGCGCGAAACCGTGCAGCCCAGACGCGTCAGCGCGCGCTCCACAAAGTCAGCCTCGATCGGCGCGCCGCAGATGGCGTGCACGCGCGACAGGCGCAGCGTCAGCTCGACGGGCTGCTTGGACGCGGGATACAGGTCCACGTAGCCGGGGGCGACCTCGCCGCCGGCGAGCTCCTCGATCAGCGCGCAGGTGATGTTGGCCACGTCCACGCAACCGGTCTCGTCGACCTGGCGCTCGAAGCGAATGGACGCATCGGAGATCAGCGACAGGTCACGGCTCGTGTGCGAGGTGCGACCCGCGTCGAAGCAAGCGCTCTCGACCATCACGTCGACGGTGTCGTCCTCGATCTCGGAGTCCATGCCGCCCATGACGCCTGCCAGCGCCACCGGGCGCTCGCCGTCGGTGATCAGGCTCATGCCGGCAGAAAGCGTACGCTCGGTGCCGTCGAGCGTGGTGAAGGTCTCGCCCTCATGCGCCGCGCGGACCACCACGGAGCGGCGGCCGTCGCGCTCGGCAAAGGTGGACAGGTCAAAGGCGTGCAGCGGCTGACCGGTGAGCATCATCACGTAATTGGTGATGTCGACGATATTGTTGTGCGGGCGGATGCCGAGCGCGGTCAGACGCTGGACCATCCAGTCAGGGCTGGGCCCGACCTTCACGTTGCGCACGATACGCGCCACGTAGCGGCTGCACATGCCCTCGCCGTCGAAGGCCACGGAGAGCTCATCGGCGGTCGGGCGGCCCACCTCGGCCTTGATCTGCGGATACTCCACGTGGAAGTCGCGGTCGTAGATCGCGCCGACCTCGCGGGCGATGCCCACCATGGACAGGCAGTCGGGACGGTTGGGCGTGATCTCGCAGTCGAGCACGGTGTCCGCGGTGTCCTGGTACTGCGCAAACGGCACGCCCACGGGCGCGTCGTCGGGCAGGATCATGATGCCGGAGTGGTCGCCACCCAGGCCGAGCTCGCGGGCCGAGCAGTTCATGCCGCACGACACCACGCCGCGCAGCTTGGACTTCTTGATCTTGATGCCACCGGGCAGCTCAGCGCCGATCATGGCGGTCACAATGTGGTCGCCCTCCTTGAAGTTCTGGGCGCCGCAGACAATCTGCAGCGGCTCGGGCTCGCCGTCCTCACCCAGGTTGAACGCACCCACGTCGACCTTGGTGACCCACATGTGGTCGGAATCGGGATGGGGCTCCTTGGACACCACCTGAGCGGTGACGATATGGTCGAACGCCTCGCCCACCGTGTCGACGGACTCGACCTCGGTACCGGTGCGGATGAACTCCGCCACCAGCTCCGCCGGATCGTCGGGAAGCTCGACCATCTCGCCGAGCCATTTATACGAAACGCGCATCGCGCTGCTCCTCTCACTTTGTCACATGTAAAAAGACCCTAGGGATTTTTTTACATGGGAATCGTTGACATCCGGGGTTTAGAACTGCTCCAGGAAGCGCATGTCGCCCGTCATGAGCGTGCGCAGGTCGGGCAGGTCGTAGCGAAGCGCCGCGATGCGCTCCACGCCCGCGCCGAAGGCGAAGCCGGAGTACTCGTCAGGGTCGATACCGCAGTTGATCAGCACGTTGGGGTCGACCATGCCGCAGCCCAGGATCTCGATCCAGCCGGAGTGCTTGCAAAACGCGCAGCCCTCGCCGTGGCACACGCCGCAGGACACGTCGACCTCGCAGGAGGGCTCGGTGAACGGGAAGAAGTGCGGGCGGTAGCGCGTCTTGCGATCCGGGCCGAACATGCACTTGACGAAGTAGTCGAGCGTGCCCTTGAGGTCGCCAAACGTGATGCCGCGGTCGACGACCAGACCCTCGATCTGGTTGAACTGCGGCAGGTGGCACGCGTCGGGCGTATCGGGGCGGTACACAGTGCCCGGGGCGATCATGTAGATGGGGGGCTTATGGGCGAGCATGGTGCGCACCTGCACGCCGGAGGTCTGCGTGCGCAGCAGCACGTCGGACTCGCCGTGGGCGTGCTCCTCGGGGTGGTCGACCGAACCGGGCGCGTTGTCCACGATGTAGAAGCTGTCGCGCGCCGAGCGGCTCGGATGGTCCATGGGGGCGTTGAGCGCGGTGAAGTTGCACCAGGTCGTCTCGACCTGCGGGCCGCCCTCGACCGTGTAGCCGATGCCGCAGAAGACGTCCTCGATCTCCTCGATGATCTGGTTGATGAGGTGCTGATGGCCGATCTTGGGACGCACGCCGGGCAGCGTGATATCCACGGCCTCCGTCGCCATGAGCTCGCGCATGGCAGCGCGCTTGAGGTTGGCACCGCGCTCCTCGATCATGGACTCGGCCATGCGGCGCAGCTCGTTGGCGCGCTTGCCGAGCGTGGGCCGCTCCTCGGGCGCCACCTTGCCCATCATGTGCATCAGCGCGGTGATCTCACCCTTGCGGCCAAGCAGCGCCACGCGCGCCTGGTTGAGCGCATCGGCCGTGGTAGCAGTGGCGATCATCTCCTTGGCGCGCGCCTCGAGCGCGTCGAGGTCTTCCATCACACTCATGAATCATCCCTTCTCAAACAAAAATCCGTCCTTGCAAGAACGGGTCTTTCCCACTCCTACAAGGACGGATGCATCCGCGGTACCACCTTGTTTGGCTGCCGGATGTCGTGCCCGGCATGCCCTCTTTGGCCCTCTGTCGCTCGGGCGGGCGGCTTCCCTACTGAGCGCGGTCAGCTTGTGCTGCGCGCGGCGCCGTTCAGGTCGCTGCTCGGGAGTGAACGCTGTGCCCTTGCCCACGCAGGAAGGCTTGCAGCCGGTGACCTTCCCTCTCTTGCCGGGGCGCGGCGGACACAACCCTCTCCGTCAACGCGTTGCGAGCTAGGATAGCACACCGAGCTAGCGCATGCATACCGCGACGGGGGTGTCCACGGTATTGGCAAGATGGAGAGGGTGGGCAAGGACCTCGTGCAGATGGCAAGGACGGGCTGGACGGGGCGAGCCGATGGGGATGGCGAAGATGAGCCGAGCGGCGGGCTGATGGGGATGGCGGAGCGCCCCACCGCACCCACACCCCATGCCGTACCTACCGCGAAGAACCCGACGCATCTTGTCGGTTTTGCCGCGTCGCATCCGCCCGACCCGCTACACTGGAAGGCGCAAGACGATTCACCCCGAGGAGGAAACCGTGGGCAAGAAGAAGGACGCCGGCGCCAAGAAGCTAGGCAAGAAGCTGCGCGGGCTCGAGCGCAAGCTGAGCACCTATGATTACCTGATGAAAGTCACCCAGTTCGACGGTGCGACCATCGCGCCCGAGAACGGCGCGGCGGCGCGCGGCGAGGCGCTGGCGGCGCTCGCAGGCGGCTATCATCGCCTGCTGACGAGCGACGACGCTGTCGAGCTCGTGCACGACCTGCGCAAGGCCGCGGCCAAGGGCAAGCTCGACGACAAGCAGCTCGCCGCCGAGGTCCGCGTGCTCGCGCGCGACCAGCGCGAGGCGAGCGCCATCCCCGCCGAGGAGGAAGAGGCCTGGACGCGCCTGACCTGCGAGGCCGACGCCGTGTGGCACAAGGCCAAGGCTGCAAACGACTGGGCGTCCTTCGAGCCCTACGTGGACCGCATCGTCGAGGCCTGCAAGCGCCGCGCCACCTGCCTGGACAGCAAGAAGGACCCCTACGACGTCCTGCTCGACCAGTACGAGCGCGGCCTCACCATGGCCGATTTCGACGCCTTCTGCGACCAGGTCCGCGAGACCGTCGTGCCGCTCGTCCACGGCATCGTGCAGCGCGGCTACCAGCCCGAGGCCCCCTTCCTGGCCGAGCGCGTCCCCGAGCACGTGCAGAAGCAGCTGTCGTTTGACCTGATCGACCTCGTAGGCATCGACCGCGCCGACACCACGCTCGCCTTCACCGAGCACCCGTTCTCGGAGGGCTTCGCGCCCGGCGACGCGCGCATCGCCACGCATATCTACGAGGACAACCTGATCTCCAACGTGTACTCGATCATCCACGAGGCGGGCCATGCCATCTACGAGCTGGGCGTCGACCCTGCGTATGCCTACACCTGCCTTGCCGGCGGCACCTCCATGGGCATCCACGAGAGCCAGTCGCGCTTCTTCGAAAACATCGTCGGCCGCAGCCGTCCGTTCATGGGTCCGCTGCTCAAGGTGCTGCGTCGCCGCGTGCCCGGCGTGTACGGCGACGTCTCAGAAGACGAGCTGTACCGCGCCGTCAACATCGCGCAGCCCTCGCTCATCCGCACGGAGGCCGACGAGCTCACCTACCCGCTGCACGTCATGATTCGCTACGAGATCGAGCGCGCCCTGTTCGCCGGCGAGGCGACCGCGCACGACATCCCGGGCATGTGGAGCGACCTCACGGCCAAGTACCTGGGCATCGAGGTACCCGATGACACGCACGGCTGCCTGCAGGATACGCACTGGTCGGGCGGCGACTTCGGCTACTTCCCCACCTACGCGCTCGGCAGCGCCTACGGTTCGCAGCTGCTTCGTGCCATGGTGGCAGAAGGGGTCGACTTCGGCGAGGCATGCGCCTCGGGCGACCTCGCACCGGTGCGCGCTTGGCTGGGCGACAAGATCTGGCGCTGGGGCCGCTCCAAGGATGCGCCCGAGCTGATCGAAGGCGCGTGCGGCGAGCCGTTTGACGCCACGTACTACTGCAGCTACCTCGCCAAGAAGTTCGGCGCC
>CASEEY010000100.1 GCA_949287055.1 uncultured Collinsella sp. | reverse complement strand
CGCGTGCCGGACCCCTAGATGGCACCCTCAGGCGCACCCGCCTCATTGCGCGACAAGGCCGCGATGCTCTTCAGAAACGGAATGCGCCGATTGCACAGGTTCACGATGCGCCCCACGAGGAGCGCGGACACCACGGTGCCTGCGCCGAGACCCCTGACCTCGCCGAAGAACACAAAGGAGCACACGAGCGCGAGCAGGGCGAGCGACACGTCGAACGCCACCTTGCAGCTGCCGAACGGCCGGCGCGTAACCGACGAGATCGCACGCACCAGGCCCTCGCCCGGCACGGTGATCACGTTGGGTGCGACCTCGACAGCGATGCCGAAGGCGAGCACCGTGCAGCCGGCGAGCAATGCTGCCGCCTGGGAGACGACACTCGTCAGATCCAGCATATCGAGCAGCGACATGCTGACATCGATCAGGGCGCTGAACACCACGTTGACGACCAGTTGCAGCAGCTGGATGAGCTGGAAGTCGCGGCGCAGCAGCACAATCTGGGAGCTGATGAACACGAGGTTCATCACGAACGTGAACTCGCCGAGCGTGGGCGGGAAGGCGAGATCGAACACGTAGGCAACGCTTGTGATGGGTGAGGTGCCGAGGGCCGCCTTGGTGATAAGTGCGATGCCGAACGAGTTGATTGCCACACCGAGCACGAAAAATACAAACTAATTGTGCTGCACGACGTTGCCAAGCGACCCCATCGATCCCAACAGAAGAAACGGCCCCCTCGTCCACAGAACGAAGGAGCCGTTTCAGACATCGTCTATGCGGAGAGGCTACCGCTCGATTCCCGAAAGGGCGACCGAAACGGCCTCCTGGACATCGTCGGTGATGTGGACGAGCGTGGGGTCGAGCTTTGAGATGTAGCCCGAATCGACCATCGTCCCACCGATCCAATCGAACAGGCCCTGCCAGTAATCGACGCCCATGAGCGCCACAGGCATGCGCTTGACCTTATGGGTCTGCACGAGCGTCAGCAGCTCGAACAGCTCGTCAAGCGTGCCAAAGCCTCCGGGAAAGACGATGGCGCCCGAGGAGTACTTCACAAACATGGTCTTGCGCACGAAGAAATAGCGAAACGTCATGCCAAGATTGACCCACGGGTTGATGCCCTGCTCATGGGGAAGCTCGATGCCGAGTCCAACCGACGTCCCTCCCCCGACGGCGGCCCCTCGATTCGCGGCCTCCATGATGCCGGGGCCTCCGCCGGTGATGACCGCCACGCCGGCATGGGCGATGAGCTTTCCCGCGCGACGAGCGGCTCGATACATGGGATCGGTCCTGTGGGTTCGAGCCGACCCGAATATCGCCACGGCGGGACCGAGCTCGGCTAATGCGCCGAAACCGTCGACGAACTCCGCCTGTATGCGCATGACGCGCCAGGGATCCATATGGAGCCAGTCCGTGGAGTCCTCGCTGGCCAGCAGGTTCTCGGTTGTGGTTTGAGCGGGAATGAGCGGACCGCGCAGGATAACAGGGCCCTTGTGATACGTCGACGCGTAGGCCGTCGTCTCGCGCTCGTCTCCCCCTTCGTCATGCCCGGTCTCGTCCACTATCTCATCAAGCGTATCTTCAGCCATAAACAACTCCTGATACCGAAAAAGGTCACGTCGCACGGTAGGCGCGACGTGACCATTATTCCCCTTCTCGCGCCATCTTCAGACAAGCGCTGCGTACGGAACGTGTAAGGCCGCTGGCGACTACGCGCGCGGAATACCGCAGCGCTCGGCCAGGGCGGCATCGACGGTCGCGAGGTCATCCACCGTGAAGCCGGAGATGCGCGCATGCCCCGTCACACGGCAGAACATGCGTAGGTCGTCGAACGTGGCGCGGTAGAAGTTCTCGACCCGGCGGGCACCGCGCTCGATATCCAGTCGTTTGCGCAGCTCTGGATCTTGTGTAGCGATGCCCATGGGACATTTTCCGCTGCCGCAGATTCGATACTGCTGGCACCCGAGCGCCATAAGCGACGAGCTCGCGAGCGCCACGACGTCAGCGCCCAGCGCGACCGCCTTGATGATATCGGAGGCGACACGCAGGCCTCCCGTGATGATGAGGCTCGCGTCGGATCCCATGGCATCCAGACAGCGGCGCGCGCGGACGAGCGCGTAGATGGTCGGGATCGAGGAGGAGTCGCGCAGCATGATCGGCGAGGCGCCGGTAGCTCCCCCGCGGCCGTCGATGGTGATGAAGTCGGCACCCGCCTCGACGGCGGCAGCCACGTCCCGCTCGATATGGCCGGCAGCGAGCTTGATGCCGATCGGCGCCCCCTCGCTCCGTTCGCGCAGCTCGTCGACGAGGGCGGCGAGATCGGCCGGCGTCTCGACACCCGGTATGGTCGAG
This sequence comes from uncultured Collinsella sp., assembly GCA_949287055.1. Classification (GTDB taxonomy): domain Bacteria; phylum Actinomycetota; class Coriobacteriia; order Coriobacteriales; family Coriobacteriaceae; genus Collinsella. The sequence goes on along the minus strand of CASEEY010000100.1, from coordinate 4,302 downwards.
GGCGAGATGATGTCCTCTCCCACACGCCGTCCCCTGATGCGCGCGATCTCCTCGGTCACCTTCTCGCCGGGCAGATGGCCACCCATGCCGGGCTTGGTCCCCTGACCGATCTTGATCTCGACCGCTGATGCGGCACGGAGGTTCTCGTCGGTCACCGAATAGCGCAGCGGGGCGAACTCGAAGATGTAACCGGAACGCGCCGCGGCGAGCTCCTCGGGCAGCACACCGCCCTCGCCCGAGCAGGTCGCCGTCCCCGCCGCCGCGGCACCGCGAGCAAGGGCGACCTTCGCCTCACGGGAGAGCGCCCCGAACGACATGTGGGACACGAACGCAGGGCCTTCCAGCACAAGCGGTCGGTCGGCGGCAGGTCCGATCGTGCAGGAGATATCGACCTCGGCGTCGTCGGCAAGCGGCAAAGGGTCGAGCTGGGCGCCAAGCACCAAGATGTCGTCCCAGCTTGGCAGCGGCAACGTGGTCGCCATGGCGCCGTCGGGCAACGAACCGTGCTCGGCAAGACGGTGAACCGTGTCCATGTGACGCACGGAAGGGTCGCTGCGACGCAGCTCGGCGGGGGTTCCGAGGTCGTCGGACGCGGCAAACGGCCCATCAGCTGCCGAAGGAACCCCTGTGGGCTCTAAGGCCGCCTGTACGTCGACCGGGGTCACCCCGTCATCCGATACGAGGTAGAACTCGGCTGCCGGAACGCCGCACATGGGGCAGCGCTCCAGATCGGAGAACGGAGCCCCCTCGGCCTCCTCGTCGAAAACCCATCCGCACATGGGGCACCGGTACTTAGCCATGGCGCCTCCCTCCCTCGTCAGGCTGACGTTGGAGCCATCGTATCAAAGGGCGGATGCGCCCATGGACGCACGGCGGCAGACGGGGCAAACGAAGCGCCACATGGAAAACCGCCCTTCGCATGGTCCGTAGACGATGCGAAGGGCGGCACGAGCGCAACCGAACGGCGAGGGCTACAGGCCCTTGAGGTACTTTTGGAACTCGGGCTTGAAGCCGATATGGTCGGGAGCCTGCGAGGGCATCTGCGGGAAGGCGTCGTGTCCGGGAAGGTTGTTGGCCTCGATGAACAGCGGTCCGCCCTCGGTGATGGCGACGTCCCAACCGACGTACCCCATCTGGGGGATCTTCTTGGCGGCCTCGAGGCACAGCGCCATGACGCTGTCCCACAGGGGAATCTGGTAGCCGGTGAGCAGCGTGCCGGTCCTCGGATGGCGCTCGTAGACGTGGTAGTTCTTGTCGCAGGCGGGACCGGCAATCTTGCCGGTCTCAAGGTCGACCACCGAGTACATGCCGCCTGCGTTGATGTTGTCCACGGGACGGTCGGAGTTGCCCATACGGATGCAGGCATAGATCACATGAGGCTCGCCGTCGGCCAAAATGGTGTAGACGCGAATCGTGTTGACGGACCCCGGGTTGATGGCAGCCATGTCGGGATGCTGGATGACCACGTCCTCCACGAGGTCGATGCCCGCACGCTTCAGGTGGTCGTACATGTCGTCGAGCGAATCGAAATCGGCACGGGAGAGCTTTTCGACGCCCTGGCCGCACGACGCGTCACTCGGCTTCGCGATGATCTGGTCCCTGCCCTCCATGAAGCGGATGAAATCCTCTTTGGAACTCTGGGAGAAGTGGAGCCACTCGCGGTGCAGGTACTCGCCGAACACGGTATAGAACTCGTTTTTGTTGTCGACGATGTGGTAGTAGGCCGGGTCGTTGAGCATGCGCACGATCGTGTTGTTCACGCCGCGCGTGACGAAGGTGGCGCGGTGCGCATCGTCCATGTTGTAGAACTCGAGCAGGTCGTAGTCCTTGTAGCCAGCGCCGAACTTGAAGCCGCACTTGACCACGTCGAAGAAGAGCCACACGCGGTTCTTGCCGCTCTTCTCGTGAACGCGGCCGACGGTATCGAACAGCGCGCCGTAATCCATATGCGCAATGCAGCGGAAGATATATCCAAGACGGCCCATGGGTCTATGCCTCCATACGGTCGAATATCGCTAACTGGTTGAGTATACCGCAGGTAGGAAATGCCATCGGGCGCAAGAGTGCATTCGCGGCACCCCTCCACATCGACCTCAGCCGTCAACGTGCATGCGTGTGCCACAATAGAAACGATGTTACGTACCGTGAAGGAGGCGCCGTGCCTAAACCCACCCCCGACCGCCGCCAGCGCGGAGGCGACCTTTCCCGTCGCGAGCGCGGACGCGCCGCCCGCAGCGCATGCCCGCGGTCGGCACATGGCAGCTGGACCGTCCGCGAGGGACGCGAGGAGGTCATCGCGCTGCTGGAGGAGCAGTCTCGCACGCGCGTCCAGGAACTGATCGGCCTTCGCTACGCGCGCATGGGGGTCTCCCCCCTCACCTTCTATCGCGGAAGCGCCCTCATCATGGCGCACGACCTTGCTAACACGCCGAGCACGGGTATCGAGGTGCAATGCGTGGGAGATGCCCACATCGCCAACTTCGGCATCTTCTCGAGCCCTACCCGGCACCTGGTCTTTGATATCAACGACTTCGACGAGACCGCGCCCGGCCCGTGGGAATGGGACATCAAGCGTCTCGTCGCGAGCGTCGAGATCTGCGGGCGCGACCGCGGCTTCAAGGCGAGCGCCCGGGAGCGTGCGGTGCGCGCATGCGCCAAGGCGTACCGCAAGAACATGAACCGATTCGCCCAGATGAGCGAGCTGGACATCTGGTATGCGCATCTCGACGTCGAGCAGACGATCGAGGGCTTCGAGGACGAACTCGACGGCAAGCAGAGCAAGACGCTCAGGCGCGCCGTCGAGAAAGCCCGCACGAAGGACAACGTACGCGCGGCGGACAAACTCGCCTATCGCGACGCCGACGGCAGCGCGCGGTTTCGCTGCGAGCCACCCGAACTCGTGCCCCTGCGCGAGCTCGGGTCGTTTGAGGGAATCGAGGCCGACGAGCTGGGACGGCGCATCGGCGTGCTGTACGCGGGCTACATCGACAACCTCTCGTACGACAAGCGCTGCCTGGTCAACCGCTACCACCCCGACGACATCGCGCGCAAGGTCGTGGGCGTGGGCAGCGTGGGCACGCGCGCTTGGGTGGCGCTCATGCACGGCAAGGACGAGGACGACCCGCTCGTGCTCCAGATGAAAGAGGCGAGCATCTCGGTCGTCGAGCGCTTCTATCGTGCGGCGCCCTTTGCAACCCACGGCGAGCGCGTAGTGCAGGGCCAGCGGCTCATCCAATCGACAAGCGACATCCTGCTCGGCTGGACGAGCATCGAGCTGCCCGGCGGCGGCACGCGCGACTACTATGTCCGCCAGCTGTGGAACGGCAAGGGCTCGATCGATCTGGAAAACATCGGCGAGGAGGGTCTCGCCAGCACGGCGAGGCTGTGCGCCTGGGCGCTCGCCCATGCGCACGCGCGCACCGGAGACGGCGTGGCCATCGCGGCGTACCTGGGAGACAGCGATGCCTTCGACGACGCCCTGTGGGAGTTCGCGCAGGCGTACGCCGACCAGAACGAGGCAGACTACAAGCTGTTTTGCACCAAGATCGAGCGCGGCGAGCTCCCCTGCTCGAAGCTCGCATAGCTGCGCACTCGGTACCTGCCCCAAACCCGCTAGCGGCAGACCGGCGCCCCTTTGTTGCAGATTTTTCCCGGTTGTGTACGGATGATTTTGGAAGCCCCGCAAAACAGCACTCATTTGGAGCGTGGCGACTGGAGTAATAGCAGGTCACAAGCTGTCCGTTTGTGCCGTTTTGCTGCGCTCGAAATATCGCACGTACACAACGCGGAAAAATCTGCAAAAGTCCGGTCGTCTTTTGACGCCGGCGCCTCTCTGTCCTAAATATGAGCGGAACCTGCCCGTTCGCACATCGATGAGCACGCAAATGGCCCCACGGGTGTCGAGATGGCTCGACACCCGTGGGGCCTCAGCATCGAAAGCGGCGGCGCCCGCCGATAGTGATTATGTGTTTAGTAGTCCTTCGCGGCGGGGCTGTCCATCCACGCACGTTGGAACTCGGCGTAGCGGCCTTCGATGATCGCTGTGCGCGCCTGACGCATAAGGTCGAGCAGGAAGTAGATGTTGTGCATGGACAGCAGGATGCCGCCGAGCATCTCCTTCTGCGTGACCATATGGCGGATGAGCGCACGGCTGTAGCCGCCCGTGCACACCGGGCAGGTGCACTGAGGGTCGATGGGGCCGGCGTCGCGCGCGAAGCGGGCGTTGCGGAAGTTCAAGCGCCCCTCGTGGGAGAACGCCGTGCCCATGCGGCCGGTGCGCGTCGGCAGCACGCAGTCGAACAT
>CASEEY010000099.1 GCA_949287055.1 uncultured Collinsella sp. | reverse complement strand
GAGCGACAAGCTGATGGACGTGAGCGTCGTCCTGAACGGCAAGAAGGTCACCGCCAGCGTGGCGCCCGATATGCCGCTGCTCGCGTTCGTGCGCGACCAGGGCTGCAAGTCCGTCAAGTGCGCGTGCGAGACCACGAACTGCGGCCTGTGCACGGTATGGCTCGACGGACGCGCGGTCCTGTCCTGCGCTGTGCCCATGATGCGCGCGAACGGCCACGAGGTCACCACCCTCGAGGGCCTGCAGGCCGAGTCCGCCGCGTTTGCCCGCTGCATGGCCGAGGAGGGAGCGGAGCAGTGCGGCTTCTGCTCGCCCGGCCTCATCATGAACGTGCTCGCCATGGAGCGCGAGATCCGCGACCGCGCCGCCGCGCGGGGTGTCGAGCCCACGATGCCCTCCGACGAGGACATGGACTCCTACCTCGCCGGCAACCTGTGCCGCTGCACCGGCTACACGAGCCAGCGCCGCGCCATCCGCCGTTATATGGCGAGCCGTTTTCTGCCGCTGCCCGCGGGCGCGGTCTCATGCGGCGTGATCGTGGGAGAGGGGGAGTAGCTCATGAGCATGATCGTTACCCGCGAGAGCGAGCGCGCGAATCTCGCGCACGTTGGCGCGCGCACCGTCAAGAAGGACGCCGCCGCGCTGCTTTCCGGCAAGCCCCTGTTTACCAACGACCTCGTTCCCGTCGACACGCTGACGGTGAAGATTCTCCACAGCCCGCACGCCTTCGCGCGGATTCGAGCCATCGACACGTCGCGTGCCATGAAGATTCCCGGTGTCGTCGCCGTCTACACCTACCGCGACGTGCCGAACAAGCGCTTCACGCTTGCCGGGCAGAGCTATCCCGAGGCGAGCCCGTACGACCGCCTCATTCTGGACGAGGTCGTCCGCTACGTGGGCGACGAGGTCGCCATCGTGGCCGCCGAGACCGCCGATGCTGCCGACCGCGCCCTCAAGCTCATCAAGGTCGACTACGAGGTCATGGAGCCCGTACTTGACTTCACGCAGGCCAAGGGCAACCCGATCGTCATCCATCCCGAGGACAACTACCACGTCAACGGCGCATGGATCAACAACGACCGCATGCGCAACGTCGTGGCCTCGGGCCTGTCCGAGCACGGCGACCTCGATGCCGCTTTCGCCGAGTGCGATGTCATCATCGACGAGACCTACCACACGCTTGCCGACGCTCAGGCGATGATGGAGACGTTCCGCTCCTTCGCCGAGATCGACGCCTACGGGCGCATCACGGTGACCTCCTCCACGCAGGTGCCGTTCCACGTGCGCCGCATGGTGGCCAACGCCCTCGACATACCGCAATCGCGCGTGCGCGTGGTCAAACCCCGTATCGGCGGCGGCTTCGGCGCCAAGCAGAGCGGCTGCAACGAGATTTTCAGCGCGTTCGTGACGTACATGACCGGGCGTCCCTCCAAGGTCATCTATACGCGCGAGGAGACGCTCGCTTCGTCCAACTCGCGCCACGAGATGCAGATGCACGTGCGCCTGGGCGCGAAAAACGACGGCACGATCGTGGCCATCGATCTGCACACCCTGTCCAATCAGGGCGCTTACGGCGAGCACGGGCCCACGACCGTCGGTCTGTCCGGCCATAAGAGCCTGCCTCTGTACAACCGCGCCCGCGCGAGCCGCTTTGCGTTCGACGTCGTGTACTCCAACACCATGCCAGCCGGAGCCTATCGCGGCTACGGCGCGACGCAGGGTCTGTTTGCCGTGGAGTCCGCCGTCAACGAGCTGGCAGACCGGCTCGGCATGGATCCCTGCGAGATCCGTTTGAAAAACCTCGTCACCCCTGGCGAGCGCCTGGCGCAGTACGACGACAACGAGCTGTATTCCTGCACGGCCGCCGACTGCCTGCGCCGTGCGATGGAGATGATCGGCTGGGGCGACAAGCCGCTTCGCCGCGATCTGGGCGATCGCGTGCGCGGCCTGGGCGTTGCGCTGTCCATGCAGGGCTCCGCTATCGCCAAGATCGATATCGGCTCGGTCGACCTGCGCGTCGAGGAGACCGGCTTCTACACGTTGTCCATCGGCGCGACCGACATGGGCACGGGCTGTGACACGATCTTGGCGCAGTTCGCGGCCGAGGCGCTGCGCTGCGACACCGATCGCATTGTGGTCCACGGTGTCGATACCGACGTGTCGCCCTTCGATACCGGGTCGTACGCGAGTGCAAGCACCTATCTGACCGGCATGGCCGTCCTGAAGGCTTCCGAGAAGCTCATCGCCGAGCTGCGCGCCCGCGCCGCCGGCTTCATGGGCGTGCATGTGGACGATGTGCTGTTCGACGGCGACAACCTCCTCGCTTTCGCCCCCGGTACGCTCGAGCCGGCATCCGACGAGACGGCTCCGGAGTTCTCGGGCATCTACGACGACGTCGAGGTCATCGCGCGCTCGTATCGTCTCGCCCAGGCCGCGCCCGACGCCTACCCCGTGGCGCAGATGTCGCTGGTCGAGCTCGCCAACAAGCTCGTCGCGGGCGGAGACGGCGATTGCCTCACGGCGCACGCCGCCGCGAGCTCGCCCACGAGCCCGCCGCCTTTCATGAGCGGCATCGCCGAGGTCGACGTCGACAAGGCGACCGGCAAGGTGACGGTGGTCGATTACGTCAGCGTGGTCGACTGCGGCACCGTGGTGAACGAGAACCTCGCCCGCGTGCAGGCGGAGGGCGGCATCGGCCAGGGTATCGGCATGGCGCTCACCGAGGACGTCCAGTACAGCGATGCCGGGCGCATGCGCACCCGCTCGTTTATGACCTACAAGGTCCCGACGCGCCTCGATCTGCCCGACATCCGAGTGGAGTTCGCCCCGAGCTACGAGCCGACCGGTCCCTTCGGCGCGAAATCCATCGGCGAGGTCGTGATCAACACGCCGAGCCCCGCGATCGCGAGCGCCGTCGCCCATGCGACGGGGCACTACGTCCGCACGCTGCCGATCACCCCCGAAAAGGCTCTGTTCGGCGAGTAGCGACAAGATGGTGCCAGGTACAAACTTGTCGGGCGGCAAGATGGGGCCGGGTACAAACTTGTCGGCAAGGGGTCAAGACCCGCTTCCGGCAGGTACGGTGCGGATCGGGACCGACGGGAACCGATGGGCGCAACAGGTCCGCCCCGCTTGTCTTGGGCGGGCTTGTGCGCGTCGCGTGAGCGTGGGGAAGGGGCGAAACCTTCGCCGCGCGCACGCTGGCCACATCTGCTATCATTCCTAAGCTGTGCGCAAACTGCGGGCGTGGCGGAATTGGTAGACGCGCTGGATTTAGGTTCCAGTGGGCTTCCCGTGAAGGTTCGAGTCCTTTCGCCCGCACCATCGTGCACATCAGGTCATCTACCAAGGGCTATCGGCACCCTAACCATGCCGAAGCAGGCAAGAGGAGGAACGTTGAACATCACTTCTGACGTGAAGGACGCAAAGCTCACCGCGACGGTCACCATCCCGGCCGCCGACGTCGACGCTGCCATCAAGAAGGCCTACCGCGAGGCTGCCAAGAAGTACCGCTTCCCGGGCTTCCGTGCTGGTCATGCTCCCCGTCCCGTCATCGATAACATGCTCGGCAGCCAGGCGGTGCTCGCCCAGGCCACCGAGGACGTGCTGCGCGCCAACGAGCCGCAGGTCATCAACGAGCTCGACATCGTCCCGGTCAAGGAGGCCGACTACAGCGGTGTCGACAACATGCTCGTCGACCACGAGGACTACGTCTACACCATCGAGTTCGCGCTCCGTCCGAGCTGCGAGCTCACCTCCTACGATCCCGTCGAGATCGAGATGCCTCCCGCGGAGGTCACCGAGGGCGAGATCGACGCTCAGATCGACATGCTCCTGGGCTATCACGCGTCGTTCTCCGACGTTGAGCGTCCGGTCGCCGAGGGCGATTACGTCACCGTCGACATCGAGGACGTCAAGGGCGCCGAGGCGCTGGCGGGCGAGGGTCGCATGATCGTCGCCGGCTCCGGCAGCATCTCCGCCGCCTTCGACGAGGGTCTGATCGGCATGGCCGCCGATGAGTTCAAGGAGATCTCCTGGACGCCCGAGGGCGACGATGCCGAGGAGGTCACCGTCAAGGTCACCGTCAAGGGCATCCGTGAGCGCACCCTGCCCGAGCTCACCGACGAGTTCGCCAAGGAGTCCTTCGGCTTCGACGACGTCGCCGCCATGCGTGACGCCGTGAAGATCGAGCTCGACGCCGACAAGAGCTCCAAGCTCCCCGGCATCAAGGAGAACCGCGCCGTCGCCAAGCTCGCCGAGCGCCTCGATCTCGAGAAGGTCGACGAGGACTACGAGCAGTCCGTCTTCTCCGAGCTCGGACAGAACTTCCTCCAGAGCCTGGCCGGCCGCGGCATGTCGCTGGACACCTGGCTGCAGATGTCCAACATGTCCACCGAGGCCTTCCTTGCCGACCTGCACCGTCAGGCCGACGACGTCGCCCGCGAGTCCCTCGCCCTCGACGCGCTCGCTCGCGAGCTCAAGGTCGAGGTCACCGATGAGGACGTCGACGCCGAGTTCGAGCGCGCTGGCGTCGAGGATCCGGCTGCGTCCAAGGCTGCCTTCATCACCGAGGGCCGCATGCCCGCCATCCGCGACTCCATCCGTCGCTCCAAGGCTTGCGACTGGCTCGTCGAGACCGCCGTCGTGACCGAGGTTGACGAGTTCGCGAAGGCTGACGCCGAGTAGTGAAAACCGCCGCAAGGCGGGTATCATACCGGGAGACCGGATTGCGTGTTACGGTGCATCGATTGCGGGCGCGAGCCGTCCGCCGTGCACCGTAACGCTTATGTTGGAACAATAGGACAGGAGAGTTCCATGCACAGGATCGATTCCGCGCTCGTGCCGTATGTCATCGAGCAGACGCCGCGCGGCGAGCGCAGCTACGACATCTATTCTCGCCTGCTCAACGACCGCATCATCTTCCTCGGCGAGGAGATCAACTCCGTGACCGCGAACCTGGTCATCGCGCAGCTGCTTCACCTCGAGAGCCAGGATTCCGAGAAGGACATCTCGCTGTATATCAACTCGCCCGGCGGTGAGGTGTACTCGGGTCTCGCCATCCTCGACACCATGAACTTCATCAAGCCCGACGTCTCGACCATCTGCGTGGGCATGGCCGCCTCCATGGCCGCGGTGCTGCTCGCGAGCGGCGCGCGCGGCAAGCGCTTCTGCCTGCCCAACTCCATGGTCATGATTCATCAGCCCAGCGGTGGCGTCCAGGGCCAGCAGACCGAGATCGAGATCGTCGCCCGCGAGATCCAGGAGAACCGTCGCAACCTCAACCAGATTCTGGCCGACGCCACGGGCCAGCCGTTCGAGAAGGTCGAGGCCGACACCGAGCGCGACCACTACATGCGCGCCGCCGACGCCTTGGCGTACGGCCTGGTGGACCGCGTCATCACGTCCCGTTCTGAGGCTGTCAAGGGGAGTGCCGCGTAATGGCAGACACGACGTCCGATCAGATGTACTTCGGTCCCATCCACTGCTCGTTTTGCGGGAAGACCCAAGACCAGGTGCGCAAGCTCGTCAAGGGACCGAGCAACATCTTCATCTGCGACGAATGCGTCGCGGCCTGCTCCGAGATCCTCGAGGAGTCGCTTGCGCAGGACTTCCTGGCCGAGCAGCAGCACATGGCCTATCCGCCTGCGGGCATGGCCTATGCTGCTCCCGAGCCCGAGGCGGCGCCTGAGGCCGACGACGCCCACGTCGCCTCCCGCCTGATCACGCGCGTTCCGACGCCCCATCAGATCTATGACGAGCTGTCCGCCTACGTCATGGGCCAGGAGGACGCGAAGCGCGCCATGTCGGTTGCCGTCTACAACCACTACCGCCGCGTGCTCGAGCGCGAGGTGGAGCCCGATGCGGCCGATTCCACCGACCTTGACGACGTCGAGCTCGCCAAGAGCAATATCCTGCTGCTCGGTCCGACCGGTACGGGCAAGACCCTGCTCGCCCAGACGCTCGCGCGCATCCTTGAAGTGCCCTTCGCCATCGCGGACGCCACGGCGCTCACCGAGGCGGGCTACGTGGGCGAGGATGTCGAGAACATCCTGCTCAAGCTCATCAACGCCGCCGACGGCGATGTCGCCCGTGCGCAGATCGGCATCATCTACGTGGACGAGATCGATAAGATCGCCCGCAAGGCCGAGAACCTCTCCATCACGCGCGACGTGTCGGGTGAGGGCGTGCAGCAGGCCTTGCTGAAGATCCTCGAGGGTACCGTGGCGAGCGTGCCACCCACGGGTGGCCGCAAGCACCCGCAGCAGGAGCTCATCCAGATCGATACCACGAACATCCTGTTCATCTGCGGTGGCGCCTTCGTGGGGCTCGATAAGATCATCTCCGACCGCGTCGGCAACAAGGGCGTCGGCTTCAACTCCGAGATCGCCGGGCCCACGAGCGCTGACGAGAACGACCTGCTCAAGCAGGTGCTCCCGCAGGACCTGAACGCGTTCGGCATGATCCCCGAGTTCATCGGCAGGACGCCGGTCATCACGCAGACCAACGCGCTGGCCGAGGACGACCTCGTGTCGATTCTCACTGAGCCCAAAAACGCGATCGTTCGCCAGTACCGCAAGATGTTTGAGCTTGAGAACTGCGAGCTCGAGTTCGAGGACGAGGCGCTGCACGAGATCGCCAAGCTCGCGCTTGCGCGCAAGACCGGCGCGCGCGGCCTGCGCAGCATCTGCGAGGATCTGCTCCAGCAGACGATGTTTGACCTGCCGAGCGAGCAGGG
>CASEEY010000098.1 GCA_949287055.1 uncultured Collinsella sp. | reverse complement strand
GCGGCCGGTGAAGACGGCATCGAGGTGCGCGGCTTCAACTCCAACCACCTGGGCATGGTCATCAAGAAGTTCGAGCTCATGGGTATCGATATCGAGCGCATCGAGGGCGGCGTGCGCGTGATGCGCGCCGAGCGCATCCTGCCGGTCGACATCCAGACCCTGCCGTTCCCGGGCTTCCCGACCGATATGCAGGCTCAGGCCATGGTGCTGTCCGCGCTCGCGGACGGCAGCTCGGTCATCACCGAGAACATCTTCGAGAACCGTTTCATGTTCGCCTCTGAGCTGGTCCGCATGGGCGCGGACATCCGAATCGAGAGCCATCACGCGATGATCCACGGCGTCAAGGGCTTCTCGGGCGCCCAGGTGGTCTCGCCTGATCTGCGCGGTGGCGCGGCCCTCGTGGTCGCCGGCCTCGTGGCCGACGGCTACACCGAGGTCTCTGCCATCCATCACATCGACCGCGGCTACGAGCACTTCGTCAAGAAGCTCGAGGACCTCGGCGCATGCGTGCAGCGCGCGACCATTCCCGACCCCACGGACGAATAGGGCAGGTACCCCATGAGAAACAAACCCGTACAGGATTCCCGGCGCCCGAGTACCGGCGCCGCGAGCCGCATCTATAGCCGCGATAACGTCGCGCGCTACTCCGAGCGCGCGCGTCAGCGTCGGCGCGGCAAGCGCATCCGCCGCGTGATCCTGGTGACCGTGCTGGGCCTGCTGGCCTGCGTGGGCACCGCCGCCGGCCTGTGGGTGAGCCGCATCGCCGGCAACCTCAACAACTCGTCGGTTATCACGAACAACCTGCTGATGACCCTAGTCGACACGGACGTCGCGCGCGATCCCTTCTACATGCTGCTGCTCGGCACCGACGGGCGCCCCGGCGAGGAGACCTATCGCTCGGACTCCATCATCCTTGCGCGCATCGACCCGACCGAGAAGAAGGTGGCGCTTGTCTCGATTCCGCGCGATACGCGCATCGAGTACAACGGCTCGACCATGAAGATCAACGCCACGCACGCCTATGATGGTGCCGAGGGCGTCGTCAAGGCCGTCAACGAGCTGTGCGGCATCGAGATCTCGCACTACGCCGAGATCAACTTCGAGGGCATGGAGGCGCTCATCGACGCCGTGGGCGGCATCGACATCAACGCGACCGATGGCGTGGACGACCCCGCTCACCTGGATATCGTCATCGAGCCGGGCTATCAGCACATGGACGGCGCGACGGCGCTCACCTATGCGCGCGCCCGCTACCAGTACATCGATGGCGACTACACGCGCATGCGCCATCAGCGCCAGGTGCTCTCGGCGCTCGCCAACAAGATGCTCAACGAGATGGACGTCACCAATATCGTCGACATCATCGATTCGCTTTCCAACATGGTGATTACCGACCTGAGCATCCAGGACATCGTCTCCCTCGTGAACGCGATGCGCGGCATGGACACCGACGAGATCTGGTCGGCCAACCTGCCGTCGTGGGCAGGCGAGGACACCTACGTGGACGGCCAGAGCTACGTGTTCGTGCACGAGGAGGCGCTCGCCGAGATGATGGAGCGCATGGACGCCGGCGAGGATCCGCAGGGCCCGCAGTCCATGGGCACCGGCGGTGAGGGCTCCACGACGACGGGCGACCTTGCCAACAACTCGTCTGAGGACTGGGTATACGGCGAGGCCACGACCAGCTCGGACTCAGAGGACGAGTCCGAGGGGACCGAAACCGAGGGCGACATCGGGGAATCCTCGCTCGAGACCGAATAGCCATCGGGCTGACAAGGGGACGTATTGCCTTGTCAGCCCGTTTTCTTTTCCGCCGTATGGGGAGCGTGCCGCTTTGCGATGTCGCCCTGGCATGCGCGGAAACGACAAAGGGGGCGTACCGCCTTGTCGGAGCCGTTGAGCTCGCAAGGAGGTACGCCCCCTTTGCTAAGAGTGGACGGGAATCGGCTACGCGAAGCGCCTGACCAGCTGCTCAAGCACGTCGACCATCTTCACCAGGGCGGAGACGGGGATGAACTCGTTGACACCGTGGCAGCAGAAGGCGCCGGTCGAAAGGTTGGGGCAGGGCAGTCCGCGGAACGAGAGCTGGGCGCCATCGGTGCCCCCGCGGATGGGGATGACGCGCGGTTCGACGTCCGAGGCGCTGAAGGCCTCCTTCGCGACATCGATGAGCTGCGGGTAGTCGCCTACGATCTCGGCCATGTTGCGGTATTCGTGCTTGATCTCGAGCGTCACGCGAACCTGGTCCTGCTGGGCGTTCATGAAATCGCAGGCGCGCTGCATGAGGTCGAGCTTGGCCTGGAACTTGGCGGCGTCGTGGTCGCGAACGATGTAGCGCGCCGTCGCGTGCGTGACGGTGCCCGATATGCTGCAGAGGTGAATGAATCCCTCGTAGCCCTCGGTATGTTCGGGGCGCGCGACGCGCGGAAGCAGGTTGTGGTACTCGACGAACAGGTTGGCGGCGTTCACCATGCGGTCCTTGGCGTCGCCGGGATGGATTGAGAAGCCCTCGAAACGCACGGTCGCCTCGGCGGCGTTGAAGCACTCCCATTCGATCTCGCCCACCGGGCCGCCGTCGACGGTGTAGGCGTACGTGCAGCCGAACGCCGGAATATCGAGCAGCTCGGCACCGTGACCGATCTCCTCGTCGGGACAAAAGCAGATGCCCAGGGCGGGATGGGGAATGGACGGGTCGGCGAGCAGGCGCGCGGCGAGCGCCATGATCTCGGCGACGCCTGCCTTGTCGTCGGCGCCGAGCAGCGTGGTGCCGTCGGTGCATACCAGGTTCTCGCCGGCAAGTGCGGCAAGGCCGGGGATACGGTCGGGGGAGATGCTCACCGGCTCGCCGTCGACGATGCCGCATACCAGCTCGCCGCTCTCGTAGGCGACGATATGGGGCTTGACGTTCGCTCCGGGCGCCGCCTCGGTGGTGTCGAGGTGGGCGATGAGGCCGAGCTTCGGTGCGTCCTCGGCGCCTTCGCTTGCGGGGATGTGGGCGGTGACGTAGGCGTTCTCGCTGACCTCGACGTCGTGCGCTCCCATGGCGCGCAGCTCGTCGGCCAAGAGGTTCGCGAGGTCAAACTGGCACGGAGTCGAGGGCACACGGTCGCAGTGCTCGTCACTCGACTGGGTGTTGACGGCGACGTACCTCAAAAAGCGAGATAGGACGTCGGGCTCGTTCGATTCGGACATACATGCTCCTTTGAAGATCGTCACCGATATGACGTGCGCCTACAGCGTAGCACGCGACAAGATGGTGCCAGGCACAAACTTGTCGGCTACGATAGTGCACTCGAAGGCACTGTGCGGATATCAAAGGAGTTCGGAGATGCTGGAAACCGATCGCTTGCTGCTGCGTCCTTGGCGCGAAGACGATGCCGATGCCCTGTTTGAGCTTGCGCGCGACCCGAAGGTCGGTCCGGCAGCGGGTTGGCCTTCTCATCGTAGCGTGCAGGAGAGCACCGAGATCATCCGCAGCGTCTTGATGATGCCCGATAGCTTTGCCATCGTCGAGCGGACCACGGGGGCGCTTGTGGGTGCCATCGCCCTCAAGCATGAGGACATCTCGGAGATGGCTGGTCCCGGCGAGGCGGAGCTCGGTTACTGGATCGGTGCGGGGCGCTGGGGTCTCGGCTATGCTACGGAGGCGGCGCGGGCCGTGGTGGCATATGGCTTCAACGAGCTCGGGCTTACTTCGATTTGGGCGGGATACTATGAGGGCAACGAGCGCTCACGCCGCGTGCAGGAGAAGCTCGGCTTCGTGTTCCAGTACCGCGTCGAGCGCGAGGTAGAGCTGCTGGGCGAGCGTCGCGTCGAATGCTGCCAACGCCTCCTGCCGCGACAAGATGGTGCCGGGTACAAACTTGTCGGCTGCAACCGCGCGGATTCGCTCCGTTCCCCTTTGGAACCACGCCTGCGCCCCGGCGATGCGCTACACTGAGACGCGATATGCGATGGAGAGGACGACCATATGGACACCACCGACATTTCCCGCGAGCTGCATCTGACCGTGGCAAACGAGGACTATCTCGAGTGCATGGTTCGCCTTGAGCGCGAGGGCGCGCTCGGCGAGGGGATCCGCTCGGTCGACATCGCCCAGCAGCTCAGCGTCTCCAAGGCGTCGGTCAACAAGGCGGTCACCGTCCTGAAGGAGCAGGGCCTGGTGGAGCAGTCCCACTACGGCAAGGTCATCCTTACCGATGCCGGCCGCGAGCTCGGCAGCGCCGTGTGGAACCGCCATCGCCTGATCCGCACCTTCCTCGTCCAAGAGCTGGGCGTTGAGTTCGAGCGTGCGGACGCCGAGGCGTGCATGATGGAACACGCCCTGTCCGAGGACACCATGCAGCGCTGGCTGTCCTACCTTGAGCAGCAGGGCATCACGGTCGGCGAGGAGTAGCCCATGTCGGGTCGCGCCGCATATTCGGCGCTCGCGTCGCTTGACGATTCCCGTTACGATCGGCTCGGCGCCTCGTGGCTTGGCGAACGTCTCGGCAGCGAGGTGCTGCTCATGCAGGGGCCCATGGGCACCGAGCTGATGCGCCAGACAGGCGGCGGGGACATCCCGGCGGCGTACTGGAACGTGGCAGACCCGCAGGAAGTCATCCGTCTGCATAGCCTGTATCGCGCCGTCGGGGCCGATCTCATGCTGACCAATACCTTCCAAGCGAGCGCGCCGGCCCTGCAACGGGACGAGGTGGACGCGCCGATGGAGCGCGTGAACGAGCAGGCTGTCGAGTGCGCGCGCCGCGCGGGCGCCCCCTGTGTCGTGGGCTCGATCGGCCCGTGTGGACTCACCTGGGAACAGACGGATACTCCTGAGTGCCGGGCGGTGCGCGCTGCGTACCGCGAACAGGCGCATGTCCTGCTCGAAGCGGGGGCCCATGCTCTTATGCTCGAGACGTTTACGTCGCTTCACGATGCCGAGCCCGCGCTTGTCGGCGCCCTCGACGTGGCCTGCGGCATGCCCGTGCTCATGAGCTTTGCGGTGGATGATACCTGCAACCTGTACAGCGATGGCGCTTCGATCGAGGATGCCTGCCGCCTCGCGGCCAAGATGGGCGCCTCGTCGGTCGGCGTCAACTGCTGCTCGCTTGCCGCGGCGACCGAGGCGGTCGGTCGCATGGTCGCGGTGACGTCGCTGCCGGTCTCGGTGCGCCCCAACGCCGGCGACCCGCGGCGCAACGAGGACGGAGAGCTCGTCTGGCCGGTCGGGGCAGATGAGTTCGTCGAGACCTGCGCGCAATGGGTGCGCGCCGGTGCGACGATCGTCGGGCCATGCTGCGGTGGCGATCCCCTGATCGTCTGCGCCCTTTCGGGTTATCTCGAGGAATGCGTGCGTTAGCGCCGACCCCCTGCGTTGCCATGACTGCACGCGAAAGGGATGGGTATAAAACCTATTCGTTATGCCGCCCTAGTAATATATATGGAGCACGGGAGCGATACAGACCATGAGCGCCATGATTCGTTTTGGAACCGACGGATGGCGAGCTCGTCGCGACGGCGAGTTCAACGAGGAGAACGTGATACGCGTTGCCGACGCCGCGGGCACGCTGTGGGCGCAGACCGCGCCCGGTGCCATCGTCTATGTCGGATACGATACGCGTCCCGGCGCCGAATCCTTCGCCCGTCTCGCCGCCCGCGTCGTCGCGGGTCACGGCTTGGTCGTCAGGCTTTCGGACCGCTACGTGCCCACGCCCGCGCTTTCGTGGGCAATCGCGCGCGATGCGCGCTCCTGCGGCGGCCTCATGGTGACGGGGTCGCATCATCCCGAGGACTATCTGGGCATCAAGTTCCGTACTTCCGACGGCGGGGCGGGCTCGTTTGAGTTTGCCGCCGAGGTCGAGCGGGAGATTGACGGCGACCCGACGGACGCGCGCGGGCCCATCGAGATCAAGGATTTTGCGACGCCGTATCTTGAGGACCTGAAGGGCCTTGTCGATGGCGAGGCGATCGCCCGCGCCGGCCTGCGCGTCGTATACGACCCGATGTACGGAGCCGGACGCGGCTACTTGGCCGACATTCTGCGCAGCCTGGGCGTCACGGTCGACGAGATTCACGGTGTCGACGACGAGGAAATGCGCGACATGCGCCCCGAGCCCATCGAGCCGTGGGTAGACGATTGCGAGCAGGCGGTTGTCGAGCTGGGCGCCAGCGTCGGACTGATCAACGACGGCGACGCCGATCGCATCGGTGCGGTCGATGAGCACGGTCGCTTCGTCAACGCGCACAAGCTGTTCTCGCTGATCTTGGGCCATCTGGTCAAGCATCGCGGCATGAGCGGGCGCGTCGTGCTCGGCCTGTCCTCATCGGTTCTCACCCGTCGTGTGGCGCATGCCCTCGGCTGCCGCTATGCCATCAAACCGGTTGGCTTCAGATATATATATGAGGAGATGCGCAAGGGCGGCGTGCTGATGGGCGGCGAGGAGACGGGCGGCTTCGGCATCCCGGAGCACTTCCCCGAGCGCGACGGCCTGCTGATGGCGCTGCTCCTCTGCGAGCTTATGGCCATGACGGGCAAGACCTTGGCCGAGCTTGTGAGCGAGCTTGAGGATGCGTTCGGAGAGACGAGCTACGCCCGTCGCGACCTTCGCCTGCAAAACGAGCAGATCGAGGTATTGCGGACGATGCTGCCCGGCATCAACCCCAAGCGGATTGCCGGTCGCGAGCCGGTTCGCGTGAGCCATATGGATGGCCTGCGCCTTGAGTTTGCAGACGAGTCCTGGCTGCTGCTGAGGCCAAGTGGAACAGAAGCGCTTGTCCGTGTGTACGCCGAGGCGCCGACGGTAGAGCTGCGCGATGATTTGCTCGATGCTGGAAGCGACGTAGCAAGGGGAGAGCTCTCTTAGCTCCAAAGCCCGGCAAAAGGTAGCTATGGCGCGGTAAGCGTCTATAAACACAAGATATAGTGCAACAATCAGTGAAAAACAGACGAATTGTGAAGACCCCGTGGAGCGCGGGATTCCCGCCCCCGCCGGCCCCGGCGTCTGGCAATATATCTCCTTGCCGCGCGGCCGGGTCCGCGCCGGCGGGCA
>CASEEY010000097.1 GCA_949287055.1 uncultured Collinsella sp. | reverse complement strand
AATGGAATCGGGCATGGCCTGCCTCCAATATGCTTCTTGTCTAGGCACCTCGAATCATACCGGGGCGGGCCGTGCCCTCCTTTCTTACCTGGACGCTATTCCGCTGTCAAAGTGCGCAAGAAATTGTACGTTACCGTCTCCCGACCGTCAGCCGAGGATGAATCCCCAGACCACGGCGATCACATAGAGCAGCACGAGGATGATGGCGTTCTCACGCGCATTGCGGTTCGTGCGGAACAGCACGAGGAAGCCGACGCCAGCCGATACGAGCGTACCGGCCATGAGCGGCCCGAACCCGAGCACGCCCTCCAGATAGAGCTGGGTGATGACCACACTCGCCGCGCAATTGGGCACCAACCCCACAAGCGCGGAGGCGAACACCGCGAGCGCCTGATTGCCGGCGACGAACGACGCCAGCGCGCCCTCCCCCACCGTCTCGAGCACGGCGATGAGCGCCGCCGTGATCAGGAAGATGAACACCGTCACCTGCACGGTGTGCGAGACGGCACTTCTCACGATCGAGGACAGCGCACCGCTCCCATGGGCATGATCGTGCCCATGGCCGTGGTCATGCCCATGGTCGTGACCGTGACCCGACTCCGACCCGTGGTCGTCATCGCAACCGCAATGGTCCTGCTCGCACAGCCGATGGATGCGCTCCGCACCTTCGCCGGCAGCGGCCATCTCCTCGATAAGGTCACCCTCCGCACCGCCGCGGGCGACCCGCCGGAGTGCTTCGTGAACGGCCGCGTTCCGGCGCAGCGCACGCAGCACGACGTCGATCACAAGGCCTGTCACCGCAGCGATCGCGGCCTTGGTAAACAGGACGAAGGCAAGCTGATCGGCCGCCATGCGCTCGGCGACCAGCAGCGGCAGCATCTCGTCGGACGTGGACAAAAACACCGCGACGAGCGTGCCGAGCGTGATGACACGACCAGCGTACAGCGTGGCGCCCATCGCGGAGAACCCGCACTGCGGGACGATACCGAGCACGGCGCCGATCACCGGCCCCGCCGCACCCGCCCGGCGCACGGCGGCGTTGACGCGCTCGCCCGCCGCATGCTCGAGCGCCTCGAGTACAAGGTAGGTGACGAGCAGAAACGGCACGAGCGGCAACGTGTCCTCGAAGGCGTGCTCGAGCACGTGAAGCAGAAGTTCCATGGAGCGGCGCTCCCTTTCGTATAATCGTTTTCCGGCAGATAAGGGTAATACCCTTTTCGCGCCCACGCGCGGCACAAGCCGAAGTGAGGTATTGTATCTACGCAAGTTACATATGTCGAACTATTCATATGAACACGAGAGGTGACCAGCGTGAACGTCAACCAGGCACTCGAATACTCGATGCAGCCCTTTATCCCCATGTTTATCTACGGCGACTACGACGCCATGGAGTCCGAGCGCCAGCGCGGCGAGGAGGCCATGAAGGCGCTCATCGACGAGTGGCGCGTGAACGACGAGCCCGGCTTCTCCTACGACGTGATCCTGGAGCTCGCCGACCGCAACCGCGAGCTGTGCGACCAGATCGGCGAGGCGCGCCTGCGCAACCTCTCCTCCCCGCTGCTAGCTCGCTCGCTTTCAGACGCCGACACCTGCGCGGGCATCGGCAAGCTGCAGGGGCGCGGTGCCTCCGTGGTGGCACGTGCCGTGCGCGGTGACCGCGACGCCTACGCCGTCGAGTGGGTGCGCAAGCCCATCAAGGGCTGCGTGCTGGGCATCGACATCGAGACGACCGGCCGTGCGCCCGAGCGCGGCTACATCATCAACGTGGGCTGGGAGATCATGGAGATGACGAGCGACGCCGCGCCGCACGACGCCGAGGCCCACTACTGCGGCCTGCCCGAGATGTACCGCGAGGCCGGCGTGCCGCTGGCCGACATCCACCACATCGAGTGGGCGGATATCGACGGCAAGATCCCGTTCCGCCAGAACACGGCGCTCCACAAGGCGCTGCTCAAGCTCATGAAGAAATACCCCTACATGGCGCACAACGCCGCCTTCGAGGACTCTTGGTTCATGATGCACCTGCCCGGCTATGCCGAGCTGCGCCGCGTGGGCAAGATCATCCCCATCGACACGCGCCAGATCTGCCGCTCCATCGACGAGGAGGTCCGTACCCTGCCGCGCGAGAGCGCCCCGGCCTCGCTCGAGAACTGGGCGCGCCGCCGCGGCACGCTGGCCGCTGACGCCGACGAGCGCCATCTGGGCCTCGAGGACACCGACCTCATGCTGCGCACGGTGCAGGCGGAGTTCAATCGAAAGTCGATGTTCAAAGCCTAGCCACAGCAACAGCATGCATTCTGACGGGGTCCGACTCTCACGGGGAGCCGGACCCCGTTCGTTACTCCCCCGCCATCCCCAGACGCTCCGAGAGCTCATCGTCGGGGATGTACTCCAGCAGGTCGCCGGGCTGGCAGTCGAGCGCCTGACAGATGGCCTCGAGCGTCGAGAAACGCACGGCGTTGATCTTGCCGGTCTTTAAGCGCGACAGGTTCACCTGCGAGATGCCGATGCGCTCCGACAGCTCCTTGCCGGTCACTTTTCTGTCCGCGAGCACGCGGTCGAGTCTCGTCACGATCATGGGACCATCCTACAGCAGCCGGTCATCTTGTTCCTGCAGAATGCAGCCGTACTCGAAGATGCGCGCGATGGCCATGAGCACAAGACCCACGATGATGGAGCTTCCCTGATAGGGACCGATGATGCTCAGCTCGAGGTTTCCTTGGTACTGGGTAACCCGCAGCAGCGCCCAGGTAAGAGCGGAGCCGGCTATGGGCAGCACGAGCCCCTGGAACATCAGCAGCTGTCCGATTTCCATCAGATCGCGCACGCGCCCCTCATCGAACGGCCGCTTGGTCTGAACGATCGCGTGGAGCATCCTGCTGGCGCGCAGGCAGATAACGATGCTGCATATCCACATACCCGCGCCTGCAATCATCGTCTGCCCGTCGGGAAACACCAGCGTGAACGTCGCATCGCGCGCAACGGTTGCGAGCTCGATGCCGGTAAAGGGGTCGTCCGCCGCACCGGACATCCCCTGAATCTGGCATCCGACGCCGATAAGCTTCGGGACGATCAAGGCAGTAACGAAAAGAACGCCGCAAGCAAGAAAGAACAACAGAAGCCCACCCATGACACGGAATGCCGTCGCCACACCGCCGACCTCTTTCGCCATGCGCTCAATCGTCTGCTCGCGTCCCAGTTTGCGCAGGTCGATGCGCTGCCAATTCGTCGGGCTGAACATGGCCGCCTCCCTTTCCGCGCACTACAGCAGCCGGTCGTCTTGATCCTGCAGAATGCAGCCGTACTCGAAGATGCGCGCAATCAGCAGGATGAAGATGCCGAGCACGAGCATCCACCAGTTGACGACACCCGGCTCCCACGGTCCCCATTCGAAACCGTTCGCGGCGTAGAACAGGTTGTATGCCGCCGTCGCGACGCCCAACCCGACGAGGTTGGGGACAACCGATGCCGCCACGGCAACCCATCCGAGCACGCAGATCTCACGCGTGCGCGCCCGCTCGAACGGTTTGCCTGTCTGTGCGATGTGTCTGAAGCAGCGCGCGCCGACGGCGAACAGGCCGATGCCGAATGCGAGCGACACGATCGTCGCAGCCGTCTGTGCGGCGTGGATGTTGCCCGCCTCGTCGGCAAGTTCGTAACGAGCCGAAGCGTCGTCGCCCCAAATCCGGTCCAGGTCCTCTACCAGATACGACCGGGTGGTGGAAAGACCGTTTTCGTCTGAAAAGCCGATACCGACGCACTCCCATTCGATCATCTGGGGAATCCGCGCCGGTAGCGTAGCGGAAAACGCGGCGAGCTGCAGGAAGACACCCACCGCACATGCCACCGCCCCGATACGGCAGAACCACAGCGCCGCGCGGGCAGCTTGGGAGATGTGCTCGAGCTGGCTCTCGCGCGACGCCTCGCGCTCGTTCATGGGCAACAACACCGCCGAGAGGGCCTTACCGATACTCATGGGAGCCTCCGATCTCCACGGGTTCCTCGGTAGCTTCAGTATACCCAAATCTTTAATGACTATCGTTAAAGATTTTCAGAATTGCATGCACTCTCTGGCTATCAACGACTCTCCTCTCCTACAGTGATATTCGACTTGCCGCACAGAAGAAATGACTCTGTCATCCTGCTTTATTTCTGTTTGATAGTTGTTAGATAATATGAATTAGTTCTTCTCTTGCTATATATTAAGGACTCATCAATACTCATCATATGACCAAGATGCTCATCCTCTCACATAGCACCGCACGCCTAATCCACCGCTTACCGCGCGAAGCCCTGAAGCCCGAGCTTCTACACAAAGGAATCGCTGCGATTCGGGGCTCCGCTCCGAGCAAGAACGACCTGGCAGCCATCCGCACCAAACTCATGACACGGGGACTGGATGAAGAATCCGTCAGCACCCTCGAATTCACCGTTACGAAACCCAAAAATTGCAGAAACCTTAACGGCGCGCACGTTCACCTGCACGGAAAACCCATTCCCATCAGCGATCTTGTGTATCTTGGCGACAATCTTTATGTCGTAGACATCCGTTTGTGCGCACTTCAGGCTGCCTGTCAAATGGATCTCGAAGAACTTGTCGAATACTATTACGAAATCTGCTCGGACTACGCCCTTCCACTCGTTGACGACGATTCGTATCAAACGCGGCCGCCTCTCACTTCCGTCCAGCTCCTCAGGGAATACTTCTCTCGTCAAAAGCATGAACATGGACTGCGGCTCGCCCGTCGGGCCGTTCGTTTTACACGCGATGGCGCGCGCTCGCCCATGGAAACCGCCCTCGCGCTGCTCTTCGTTTTGCCCAAATCTTGCGGAGGCCTCTCCATCCGCGACATCGAACTGAACTATTTCGTCCGCGTCAGCGACGCAGCGAGAAAAGTCACGCGGCGAGCTTATTTTTACTTTGACATCTATATCAAACGGGCGCGCCTCGATGTCGAGTACAACGGACGGATTCACGAAAGCGAGGACGCCGAGCCCATTGACGAGGAGCGCAAAAACGCCCTTGACGCCATGGGGTATCAGCTCGTCACATTCCGGAGGCAGTCGCTTTTCGATGCCGAGTCTTTTAAGAGGATCATGGTGTCCGTGCGCAGAAGAGCTGGCATTGGACCGGCGCATCTACCGGAAGATTTCGATAAGCGACAGGAGGAGCTCCGCAAGTTCGTATTGCGCCGCTGGTTGAGCTCGGAAGACGACAGCCCGAACGAGGACGCAGGATGCATCCCCGACGAATCCGATCCATACATTGATGAGATTCCTACCGATGAAATGGATATCAACCAGGAGCTGCCGCCCGAATGGGACGACTTCGACGATATCCCGCCGGAGGACCGTTCGAATGACGATGCGCCCGAACAACCGGATGGAAAACCCAACGAGAACGGTCCCGGATACGAATGGGAATGATTCGAGAGAACCCAACTTGCTAGATTTGCACTTTTCGGGGGTTTCGAAGAGGACTGCGTAATTGGCTGATTTGGCCATTTGTAAAATGGCAGGTAGATGAGTTGCGGACAATGCCCAGCAACCGGACGTGCCTTCAATGCCCTCCGAAACCCCCGAAAAGTGCAAATCTAGCAAGTTGCCCCTACCGCCCGGCGAATTACAACCAGAAAACCATTGACATATGAACAGACGCTCATATAATCGGAGTCGATCGAAATATGAACGATTGCTCATATGAAGAAAGGAGACTTCCATGAGCGCTTCTCAGAAACATGCGGATGAGAAGCAAGCTGCTGGCACAGTCCATGAGCCGGAGCAGCTCGCGACCACCTGCTTGCCTGAGGACCTCCCCGACGAGGAACTCCTCTACGACCTGGCGGACCTGTTCAAGGTGTTCTCCGACACCACGCGCATCAAGATCCTCTACGCCCTCATGGGCCGCGAGCTGTGCGTGGCCGATATCGCCGAGGCCACTTCGACCTCGCAGTCGGCGGTCTCCCACCAGCTGCGCATCTTGAAGCAGTCGCACTTGGTGAAGTTTCGCCGCGACGGCCGCAACATCAACTACTCCCTCGCCGACGACCACGTCTACACCATGCTCAACCAGGGCATGAGCCACATCTGCGAATAACAATCCAACCGGAAAGGAACGACCATGCGCAAGTCCTTCAAACTCGACGAGATCGATTGCGCCAACTGCGCGCAAAAGCTTGAGGACGCCATCTGCAAGCTCGACGGCGTCGAGCGCGCCAGCGTCAACTTCATGACGCAAAAGCTCACGCTCACCGCCGCCGACGATGCCTTTGACGAGGTGCTCGACCGCGTGGTCAAGCTCACCGCCGACCTCGAACCGGACTGCGAGATTCTGCGCTAACCGACATCGCGCAGCAAAAAGCCGCCCGCGCGGGCAGGCGCGGGCGGCTTCGAATCAACCGGCACATCTCATACCGTTGACCCATCGAGTATAGAACATCCCAGGTGATCGAATCATGAACAAGAAGCAGAAGCGCTGGAGGAACCGCATCCTCATTGCGCTCGCCATCTTCGCCGTCATCTTCGCGCTCGAGGAGACCGGCACCCTGACCTCGCTGTTCGGCACGCCGGGCGACGTGTACGCGAGCTTCGTGCTCTTCCTTATCCCCTACCTCATCGCGGGCTACGACGTCCTCCACAAGGCATGGCGCAACATCCGCCGCGGCCAGGCCTTCGACGAAGCCTTCCTCATGACCGTGGCCACCATCGGCGCGTTCGCCATGGTGCTGTTCCCCGAGACGGAGCCGCATATGGCCGAAGGCGCCGCGGTCATGCTGTTCTACCAGGTCGGCGAGCTGTTCCAGAGCTACGCCGTGGGCCAGAGCCGCAAGTCCATCAGCGCCATGATGGATATCGCGCCCGACTACGCCAACATCGAGCAGGATGGCCAGCTCGTCGAGGTCGACCCCGACGAGGTCCAGGTCGGCGACACCATCGTCGTCAAGCCGGGAGAGCGCGTACCCATCGACGGCGTCGTGACCGAGGGCGTCTCACAACTCGACACCGCAGCACTCACCGGCGAGTCCGTCCCGCGCCATGTGGAGCCGGGCGCCGACATCATCTCCGGCTGCATCAACATGACGGGCATCCTGCACATCCGCACGACCAAGCCGTTCGGCGAGTCCACGGTCTCGCGCATCCTCGAACTCGTGGAGAACGCGAG
>CASEEY010000096.1 GCA_949287055.1 uncultured Collinsella sp. | reverse complement strand
CCCGAGGGACTCGACGCGCTCGGCGCCCGCTTGGACGAGGTTGCCGCCTACCTGCACGTCGAGGAGAAGCGCGGTCGCGTGGCGGAGCTTGAGCGCGAGAGCGCGGTACCCGGCTTCTGGGATAACGCCGACGCGGCGCGCGCCACCATGGCCGAGCTCTCCGCCGCTCGCGACGACGTGGCGTCCGTCGACGACGCCCGCGGCGCGCTTGACGACCCCCGCGCAGCCCTCGAGCTCGCCGCCGAGATGGACGGGGACGAGGAGCTGATAGGGGAGGCCACCGCCACCGCCGCGGCGCTCGCCGCCCGCATCGACGAGCTCGAGCTCTCATCGTGGTTCACCGGCGAGTTCGACCATGGTGACGCCATCGTGACCATCAAGCCCGGCCAGGGCGGCCTGGAGGCCCAGGATTGGACCTTCATGCTGTTCAAGATGTACATGAAGTACTGCGAGCGCCGCGGTTGGAAGGTCACGGTCAACGACTGCCCGGCGGCCGAGGTCATCGGCATCGACCGCGCGACCTTTACCGTCGAGGGCAAAAACGCCTTCGGCATGCTGCTCGCCGAGGCGGGCGTGCACCGTCTGGTGCGCATCTCGCCGACCGACGCCAAGAAGCGCCGCCAGACGACGTTTGCCGGCGTCGAGGTCATCCCCGTGCTGCCCGATGACATCGAGATCGAGGTCGCGCCCGACGACATCCGCGTGGATGTCTACCATGCGAGCGGTCCGGGCGGCCAGGGCGTCAACACCACCGACTCCGCCGTGCGCGTGACGCATCTGCCGACCGGTATCGTCGTGACCTGCCAAAACGAGCGCAGCCAGATCCAGAACAAGGCGGCGTGCATGCAGATCCTGAAGGCGCGCCTCTACGAGTTGGAGCTGCAGAAACGTGCCGACCAGCTCGACGAGATCCGCGGGCCCAAGACCGATATCGGCTTCGGCAACCAGATCCGCAGCTACGTGCTGTATCCCTACCAGATGGTGAAGGACCTGCGGACGGGCGTGGAGACCGGCGACGTCGACTCGGTTCTCGAGGATGGCGATCTGGATCGCTTCGTCGTGGGGTATCATCGCTGGGCGACAGGAAACGAATAACGGTCGATGACTTCGGCACGGCGCTTCGGCGCGGGCTGACGGCCGCGAGGTGTGAGGAGTGCTATGCCGAAGCGTATTGATATCCAGGGCATCATACGGTCGCGGTTCTTCCGCGACCTGCCGCTTGTCGCCGCCGGGTGCGCCATCGCCTCCTTCGCCGTCGACATGTTCATGGTTCCGCAGGGCCTGGCGGCAGGCGGCCTGACCGGTCTTGCCACCATCATCGCCGAGCTGGGGCGCCGCGCGGGCATGAACCTGCCCGTCGGTATCCAGACCATCGTCATGAACGCCGTCTTGCTGCTGTTCGTCGTGCGCACGGGCGGCGCCCGCTACGCGGTGCAGACCATCACGGGCTTCGTGCTGTTCGGCTTCTTCACCGACCTGTTCGCACCCTTTATCGTTCCTTTCGACGAGAGCGACCTCATGCTGTGCGCCCTGTGGGGCGGCATCATATCCGGCCTGGGATACGGCCTGGTCTTTCGCTGCGGCGTCAACACCGGCGGGTCGGACACCATCGCCCAGATCATCTCGCGCAAGACGTCCCTGCCGGTCGGCTCGACCGTCATGGCGATCGACGTCGCGGTGTGCGCCGCGAGCGCGCCGGTGTTCTCCGTCGAGAACGCCCTGTACGCCGCGCTTGCCATGGTATTGATGGGCATCGTGGTCGACCGTGTCGTCGACGGCACCGATCGCCGTCGAGCCGCCTACGTCATCTCCGAGTGCCATGCCGAGATCGCCGACGACGTGATGTACGAGATGGGTCGCGGCGTGACCGAGCTGGCGGCGCGCGGCGTGTGGAGCGGCAAGAGCCGTCCGATGCTCATGATCATCCTCGACCGCCGCGAGGTGTCGATTCTGAAGACGATCGTGGCCGAGCACGACCCCGAAGCCATCATGTTCTTCAGCGATGTCACCGAGGCGATCGGCGAGGGCTTCAAGGAGCTTGGCGACTAGCGCGTCCGACCGGGCCGGCAGGGATGATACGGGGCTGTAGTGTCCGACCATCCCCGCACCCATACCAAAAGCTTGATGCTGCGACTGAGCGGCTCTCCCGCCGGGTACCTCTTTGCGGCGCTTTCGGCCGCCTTTCCACAGGGGGTCAATCGAGCGAGAACGGGCGCGTTACGTCCATGGCCGTTTTGGCCCCGCTGCGCGAAAGGGCCACAGGAGGAACACCATGCGTGTGGTAAGGTGAAACGTGCCTGCGAGCGGGGCGCAAGCGGCGTTCCGCGCAGTTCAGGTTTGGCGTCCGCGAGACGCCAGTGCACCGACCTGTGACGCGGGGGAGGGCATGTCCCCGCGCACGCCCACGAAAGGAGGCACCATGAGCGACGACGAGCTCAAAAAGGTTGCCAACGAGGTCCGTCGCGGGATCGTGACGGCCGTCCACGCCGCCAAGTCCGGCCATCCGGGCGGCTCTCTGGGAGCTGCGGACATCATCACCTATCTGTACTTCGAGGAGATGAACGTCGACCCGGCCGATCCGCACGCCGCTGGCCGCGATCGCTTCGTGCTCTCCAAGGGCCACTGCGCTCCTGCGCTGTACTCGGTGCTCGCCGAGCGCGGCTATTTCCCCAAGGAGGACCTCGAGACGCTCCGCCACATCGGCAGCCACCTGCAGGGCCATCCCAACATGAACGACACGCCGGGTGTGGACATGTCCACCGGCTCCCTCGGCCAGGGCATCTCCGCCGCCGTGGGCATGGCGCTCGCCGCCAAGCACTGGGGCGACACCTACCGCACCTACTGCCTGCTCGGCGACGGCGAGATCGAGGAGGGACAGGTGTGGGAGGCCGCGATGTTCGCCGGCAACCACGCACTGGACAACCTCTGCCTGATCGTGGACCACAACGGCCTGCAGATCGACGGCACCATCGAGGAGGTCAACTCCGCGATGCCGATCGCCGATAAGTTCCGTGCCTTCAAGTTCCATGTCATCGAGGTCGCGGACGGAAACGACATGGCCCAGCTGCGCGCTGCGTTTGCCGAGGCCCGCGCCACCCAGGGCGCGCCCACGTGCATCGTGTGCGAGACCGTCAAGGGCAAGGGCGTGTCCTTTATGGAGAACAACGTCGGGTGGCACGGCAAGGCGCCCAACGACGAGCAGTTCGAGCAGGCTCTGGCCGAGCTCGCGAAGGAGGCGTAACGGACATGGCTGACGTGAAGAAGATCGCCACCCGTGCCAGCTATGGCGAGGCGCTCGTGGAGCTCGGTGCCGAGCACGACGATTTCGTCGTCCTGGATGCCGACCTCGCGGCGGCGACCCAGACCGGCATGTTCAAGGCCGCGTACCCCGATCGCTTCTTCGATGCGGGCATCGCGGAGTCCAATCTGATGGGCCTTGCCGCCGGCATCGCCACCACCGGCCGCGTCGCGTTTGCGAGCACCTTCGCGATGTTCGCCGCCGGTCGCGCGTTCGAGCAGGTGCGCAACTCCATCGGCTACCCGCACCTCAACGTTAAGATCGGCGCCACGCACGCCGGCATCTCGGTGGGCGAGGACGGCGCCACGCATCAGTGCTGCGAGGACATCGCCCTCATGCGCGCCATTCCGGGTATGACGGTTATCGTCCCGTCCGACGACGTCGAGGCCAAGGCCGCCGTGCGCGCCGCCTACGAGTTCGACGGTCCCGTCTACATGCGCTTCGGCCGTCTGGCCGTGCCGGTCATCAACGACCATGACGACTACGAGTTCGAGATCGGCCGCGGCATCAAGCTGCGCGAGGGCAAAGACGTGACCATCGTCGCCTGCGGCCTCATGGTCCAGGCTGCGCTCGAGGCTGCCGAGACCCTGGCTGCGCGGGGCATCGACGCCGAGGTCATCAACATCCATACCATCAAGCCGCTCGACGAGGACATCATCGTCGAGAGCGCCAAGAAGACGGGCCGCGTCGTCACCTGCGAGGAGCATTCGGTGATCGGCGGCCTGGGCGACGCCGTCTGCGCGGCGCTTGCCGAGAAGCATCCCGTCCCCGTCAAGAAGGTCGGCGTGAACGACGTGTTCGGCGAGTCCGGCCCCGCCGTCGACCTGCTCCACAAGTACGGCCTGGACGCCGAGGGCGTCGCGGCTGCCGTCAAGGAGTTCATGGCGTAGCGCCATCGGGATATCGGTTTCGCGCGACCGGGCGTTGCGGCTCTCTGCTGCGACGCCCGGTTTTTTTGCTGCTCGTTTCAACCGCATGACGCGTTTTCGCGGGGTACGAGTGGCACGGCCCCGCCATGGGGTACACTTTTGTCGGCTGTGATGGCCAGCGATTCCGGTATCAAGCGACAACGGGGGTTGATTCATGAGCGATATGAAGCGCGAGGACGCGTCGGCCCCCGTCGATGCTGCCGATACGCAAGCGGTGATCGCGACGCCCGAGACGCCCGCGGTGCCCGAGACGCCCGCGGTGCCCGAGGCGTCCACGACGCCCGAGACGGGCACTCCCTCGTTTGCCGACGCATGCGAGCGCGCCGTCCTTGCCGTCCAGGATATGCGTGAGCGCAACCAGGCCATGGAGACCTTGCTCATGCCGGCTGCCACGACTGCGGTGCTCACCGAGGCGACGCGCTCCGGCGGCACGCAGGAGATGCCGGCGAGCCTGCGCGTCGCAGCCCAGCAGGCGGCGACGACACCGACCGAGGCGTCGGAGGATGCCGTGCCGTCCGAGGCCCCGCGCTTTCCGCGCCGTCGCGTCCTGATCGTCGCCGGCGCCGCCGTCGCGCTCGTGCTGATCGGTCTCGCGGCGTGGTGGGGCATCTCGTCGCTGGCGCGCGTGGACGCGACCGTCGTTGCCCAGGTGCTCGAGGCGGACTCAGCGTTTATGGACGGCTTCGCATCCGACGATTACGTCGAGCCCTCACCGTACGCCCTCGAGGACGTCCAGGTCGTCTCCGTTCAGACGGACGACGACGGGTCCTCCCTTGCCGATGTGACGGCTCGGCTCGAAAACGAAAGCTTCTCCTCCGAGGTGAGCGCGACGGTCAAGCTCGCCCGGTCATCCGAGAAGGCGCGCTATTCCGAGCTGAAAAACGCGCCCGCCACCGATTCCGGCTGGTCGGGTGCGGTTATCGCGTCCTCGGCGACCACGCGGGCAATCGCCGGCGTGACGGTTGACGACGAGTTCCCGGACGGATTCGATCCGACCTTCGACGCTGCCGCGCAGACGTGCACCTATACCGCCGAGCGCACGTTCGACCTCTGGTTTGCCGCAAGCACGGTATCGACGCCCTACACCTATACCTTTGGCGGAACGGCGTGGGCGCGCTCCGAGGGCGCATCCGAGCGGACGGTCACCTACGATGCGGCGGCCCTCGAGGGTGCGTATGCGCCGGGCGACGGTGACACGGGCACGCTGACGGACGTCACGCTGTTGGGGTTTGACGAGCAATCGGGCACGTTTGCCATCGAGTACCGCGCATCGGCCCCGGGTTTCGGCGCCGCTTCGGTGAGCGGAACGCTCCAGTGCACGCTCGCTCCCGCGGAGCCGACCGATGACGCGGCCGCCTATCGTCAGGTCGACGGGCAGTCGTATACGTTTGCCGGAGAGGGTACGAGCACGGGCGGTGCGGGCACGGCGTCGATCGCCGGCGTCGTGGGGCTCGATGGGAACCTGGTCGTATCGCTTTCGATCGACTATACCGAGGAGCCGTTTTTGTTCGGTTCGCCGAGCGACGAGACCATGACGGTCGCCGGCGTGCTCGTCCGCGTGCAGGAGTAGCCGCCGCTCGAGCCCTTGATGTAAATTACCGCATACATCCAATTTCTGACGATATGTATAATGACATCTAGTTTAACGCGGAGATTGGATGCGCCATGAGATTCAACGCATCGGTTGCGCGCTTTGATCTGGGTGGAATCCCCGTGGTGGGAAACGTGGCGACGGGCTGCATCGTCGGCCTCACGCCTGAGGGCGATGCCCTGTGCGACGAGCTGATGGGTCGCGACGTGACGTCAGCCGAGATCCCGCCAACATGTCTTCCGCTGGTCGAATATCTCTCCGCACAAGGGTTCTTTGCAAAGGACGCCGTGGCGAAGCCCTGCCTTTCGTCGGCCTATCTGCATGTGACCAATACCTGCAACCTGTCGTGTACGGGCTGCTATTCGAGCGATGCCAACCGCAACCGCGCACCGGACCCGACGCGCGCGGAGCTTGAGCATGCGGTGGGCCTCTTGGCCGAACTGGGCATCGAGCGCCTGGTGATATCGGGCGGCGAGCCCTTTGTGCGCCGCGATCTTTCCGACATCGTCCGTGTGGCGCGCGACGCGGGCATCGCCTCGGTGTCGGTGCTCACCAACGGAACGCTGTGCACGCGCGATCGCTTGGATGAGCTGACGGGGTTGGTGGACGTCGTTTCGGTCTCGTTTGACGGGCCCTCGGCAGAAGCTCGCGCCTATGTGCGCCAAGAGCAGCTGTTCGACCGGCTTGTCGAGGCGGTTCGCGCCATCGCGCAGGCGGGTATCCGGCCGCACATCCTTCCCACGCTGCATGCGAAAAATGGTGCCGACGTTCCGGCGTATGTCGAGCTTGCCCACTCGCTGGGCGCAACGATCAGCTTCAGCCTGCTGAGCGGATCGCGCGCAAAGATCGGGGACCTATGGCCGGACGACGTCTGTCTCGGCTGCCTTGCCGACGCCCTTTTTGACGTCGGCGCGTCGGCGGAAGGCGTCGACTACGACGGGCGCTTCGATACGGCGTCGGCCCTTGCCGCCCGCATCTCGTGCGGAGCGGGGCGGACGGGCGTCAGCGTCGCGTCGGATGGATCGATCTACCCCTGTCATATGCTGCATGTCCGGGATTTTCGCCTCGGCGATGCGTTTGTCGATGCCGCCGAGGATGTTCTCGCTGCGCTGCGCTCGTTCGACCTGCCGGCGGTCGATGCGATAGCGACATGCTCGTCATGCGGTAAGCGTTACCTGTGTGGAGGTGGTTGTCGAGCGCGCGCTTACCGTGCAACCGGTCGCTTGGACGCTGCGGATCCCTACTGCGCCTATTACGACCGGGCACTCGAGAAGGCGGTCGACGCGTTCGTGTCGGCCCTCGCACCTCAGAAAGGATGATTGCCATGCTGTTCGCAATTGAGAAAAAGCCCGATAGCCGCGG
>CASEEY010000095.1 GCA_949287055.1 uncultured Collinsella sp. | reverse complement strand
GCCTTCATCTCGCGCCAGTCGGTGTCGATCATGTTGGTCGCCGTGGGAAGCCCTGTCTGGCGGTGGAACTCGGCCATGGTCTCACGACCACTGAAGCGGCCTTCGGCGCCACAGGGATCCTCGCAGTAGGTGAGCACACCCACCAGGTCGCGGCAGACCTCGACGGACTCGGCGAGCGACCAGGCGCCGTTGGGGTCGATGGTGATGCGGGCGTCGGGGAAGCGCTCCTTCAGGGCGCGGATGGCCTCGATCTCCTCGCGGGCGGGGAACACGCCGCCCTTGAGCTTGAAGTCGCGGAAGCCGAAGCGCTCAGCGGCGGCCTCGGCCTGATGCACGATGGCCTCGGGCGTGAGCGCCGGGTCGCGGCGGATGCGGCCCCACTCGTCCGAGTCGTCGTCACCGTGCAGGTAGGGACCGCCCACGACGTTGCGATCGGCCACGTAGAACAGGTAGCCCAGGAAGCGCACGTCCTCGCGCACCTGGCCGTCGCCGAGCAGCGCCGCCACCGGCACCTCGAGATGCTTGGCGAGCAGGTCGAGCATCGGGGTCTCGATGCCCGTGATGACATTGGTGACCTTGGAGAAGATCTGCGCGTGCGCCGTCTGCGCGCCACCCGCGGCGGCCGCGGCGGCCATGTTGGCGGACAGGAACTCCTGCGCCTCGATGAGCGTCTGCTTGAAGCGGCCGAGCGGCTTGCCCTCGACAATCGGGATCAGGCTCTCCAGGCGCTGGGTGATGACCTCGCCGCCGGGCACCTCGCCCACACCGGTGTAGCCGGCCGAGTCGGTCAGCACCACGATGTTGCGGGTGAAGAACGGCTCGTGCACGCCGGCCAGGTTGAGCAGCGGGCTGTCGTAGCCTGCGACCGGCACGACCTCCATGCGTTCGATCTTGACGTCCATTGGTTACTCCTTTCCGTGCGCACAAGGTGAAAGGCGTTGGGTTAAAACGGGCTCGTTCCCGGCGATCCGACAATGGGTTGGAAGGAACCCGTCCCCGATCATCCATGGGTTGAGAGGAACACGTCCCCGATCATCCATGGGTTGGAAGGAACACGTCCCCAACCATCCCCAACCATCCACCTGATGCGTGTAGCAAAAAGGCCCGATCTCGAAGCGCATCCGAAATCGGGCCCCAGAAGACCTCTGCTCGAATTCAGCATCCGAGCATATGTCGGGTGAGACTTACACGATTCCGATCGACGCCAGAATCACGCAGAAGAACGAGTTGAGGAACGGGAAGATAGCGCCCAGGATGAACTCGTGGATGTAGCCGCGCTTGTAGTCGAGGTTCGTGTAGTTCAGGCGGTTGATGGCCGAGCCGTTGTACGGCATGGAATCCAGACCGTAGCAGGAGATGGCCACGACACGGTGGATGACATCGGGGTTGATGCCCATGTCGACGAAGCGCTGCGCGAACAGGTTCAGCGCGATGGCCTCGCCGCCGGAGGCGGAACCGGTGATGCCGGCAACGAGGTTGGTGGCCAGGCAGAGCTGGAACAGCGGGGTGCCGGGCAGAGCGTTCAGGTTGTCGACGACGTACTGGAAGCCGGGGGCCAGCTCGACGGCAGCGCCGAAGCCGACGACGGCGGAGACGTTCATGATGGACTTCATCGTGGACGTGCAGCCAGCGCCGAGGGTCTTGCCGATGTTCTGGAACTTATTGAAGTACAGGGCATAGCAGACCAGGCAGCCGATGGTCAGGGAGACCCAGGGCTTGTAGTCCACGAGGATGATGTTCATGCACACGAGCAGGACGATCGAGGGCAGCAGGGCCTTGATGAACTCCCAGTTGGTGCAGGTCTCGCCCAGGATGGAGGTGTCGAGCTCGCTGGAGTTCTCCTCCATGAGCTGGCCGGTGGGCAGGTAGCCCTCGCCGCGACGCTCGTTGCGACGCAGCACGAACCAGATGTACCAAGCGCCGAACACGATGCAGGTGAGCGACGTGATGACGGCGAGCATCGGGGCAGCGGTGGCCTGGGTGCCCAGGTACTCCATGGGCATCAGGTTCTGCACGGACGGCGAACCGGGCAGGATAGCCGTCCACATGGAGCCGCCGTACACGGCGACGGCGATGACGAAGTGCCAAGGAATGTCCATCTTCTTGAAGATCTCGCGGCAGATGGGCGCGATGGTGAAGATGACGACGAAGCCGGACACGCCGCCGAAGGACAGGATAGCGGTGATGAGGGACAGGCCGAGGATGACCAAGTACTTGGCCATCATGTCGTTCTTGCCGCCACCGATCTTCTGAGCCACGTCACCGATCTTGATGGCGATCTTCTGCGCAGCGCCGCAGTCGCCCAGCATGGCGCCGAGCACGCAGGCGGGCAGGAACAGCAGGAAGTTGCTCTGTGCGAAGCCGGCGAAGTCCTCGGAATAGGCACCGGACATGTTCTCGATGATCTCCGCGGGGCCCATGCCCGAGAACGCGAAGACGATGATGGCCGACACGGGGCCGACGACCAGGATGGGCAGGCCCTTGATCGAAGCGACGATCAGGAAGGCCATAGCCACCAGGATGCCAATCAGGCTAATAAGTCCTGCATCCATACTTTCTCCTCCTTACAGGTTTCCGATCGGAACGATGTGTGTTCTCCCCCTCTCCTTTCCTGACACAAGCATGGCGTCCACCCGTTCGAATGCGTCATGCGGGCGGGCGCCCAGCCGAAACCGAAAGCGGAGGGCGACGACGAGCTTTCGTTCCCTTTTCCTCAAAGGCACGCCGGTCGCATCCGCTCACTTGCTTATGGAGAAAGTTTGAAGCAACCCCCGATGTCGATTAAGGGTCCAAAGACCAACGCTTTAGCAGGCTGCACCGGGCTTTGGTGTTACGGAAAACATTTTGAAAACACCTGCCCCCCGGTAAAGTTAATCGCGTCAATATGGCTGCCTTTATATAGAAAGGAGCTGGTACATGGCCGCATCACTGTACGTCAAGATCAACGAGCGCGACAACGTCGGCATCGCCCTGCACGACATCGCCGCAGGTACCGATGTGGGCGGAGGGGTCATCGCGCAAAGCGATATCCCCCAGGCCCACAAGATCGCGCTGGCCGACATCCCGCAGGGCGGCGATGTCGTTCGCTACGGCGTGGTGTTGGGCTACGCCAAGCAGGACACCCCTGCCGGCACGTGGATCAACGAGACGTCCCTCGACCTGCCCACCCCTCCGCCGCTCGACGAGATGGAGTGGGGCACCAACATCGTCACCGACCTGCCGACGCCTCCCGTCACCACCTGGGAGGGATACGCCCCCGTCGAGGAGGGCGGCTACGGTGGCACGCGTAACTACCTTGGCATCCAGACCACCGTTCAGTGCGCCGCCGGCGTGGTGAACCAGGCGGTCGAGCGCATCAAGCGCGACCTGCTCCCCAAGTACCCCAACGTCGACGGGGTCGTGGCGGTCAACCATGCCTACGGCTGCGGCGTGGCCATCAACGCGACGGATGCCTACATCCCCAAGCGCATCATCCGCAACATCGCCAAGCATCCCAACTTCGGCGGCGAGTTCATGCTCGTGAGCCTGGGCTGCGAGAAGTTCTCGCCCGAGATGTTCTGCGAGGACCGTCCCGAGGACAACAATCCCGACAACGTCATCGTGCTGCAGGATTGCCATGGCTTCGAGGACATGATGGACAAGATCTGCGCCATGGCCGAGACCAAGCTCAAGCGCCTGAACGAGCGTCGTCGCGTGACGCTGCCCCTGTCCGACCTGCTGCTCGGCGTGCAGTGCGGCGGCTCCGACGCGTTTTCGGGCGTGGCCTCGAACCCCTCGATCGGCTACTGCGTCGACCTGCTGGTCTCCGGCGGCGGCACGGCCATGTTCTCCGAGGTCACCGAGGTCCGCGACGGCGTGTACCTGCTGGCGCACCGCTGCGCCGACGAGGCGACCGAGAAGAAGCTCGCCAACGAGATGCGCTGGTACGACGAGTACCTCGACCGTGGCGGCGCCGATCGCAGCGCCAACCCGACGCCCGGCAACAAGAAGGGCGGCCTGTCCAACATCGTCGAGAAGGCCATGGGCTCCATCGCCAAGTCCGGCCGCTCCCCCATCGTCGAGGTCCTCTCTCCCGGTGAGCGCCCGACCAAGCACGGCCTGATCTACGCCGCGACGCCGGCGAGCGACCTGTGCTGCGGGCCCTGCCAACTTGCGAGCGGCATGGGTGCCGAGGTGTTCACCACCGGTCGCGGCACGCCCTACAGCTTGGCCGCCGCGCCCGTGCTCAAGATCTGCTCGCGCAGCGAGGTCGCCGCGCAGTGGCCCGACCTGATCGACATCAACGCCGGTCCGGTCTCGAGTGGCGAGCGCACGATCGAGGAGGTCGGAACCGAGCTGTTCCTGCTGCTCCTCGACGTGGTGAGCGGCCGCAAGAAGTCGCTTGCCGAGGAGCACGGTCTGGCCAACGACCTGTGCATCTTCAACCCTGCGCCCATCACATAAGAGAAAGGCGCGCAATACGGATGAATGCGCCCCGACCTATCGGGGCGCATTCTCCTATACGATATAGTCTTTGACAGACTACCGCCCCCGACTCGTCCGACGATAGCCTTATTCGTTCGCTAGGAACCGATCATGAACCTCGATCCGCATATCGCCGAAACCATCGTCACGACCCTCAAGGATGTCATCAATCACGAGATCAACCTCTTTGACACCACGGGGACCATCATCGCCAGCACGGTGCGTTCGCGCATCGGCACGGGCCACGACGGCGCGCGCCTAGCCATCAAGACCAAGCAGACCGTCGCCATCAACGACGAGCACGAGTTCCGCGGCGCCAAACACGGTATCAATGTGCCTGTCGTGTTCAACGATTCGGTCGTGGCGGTCATCGGCATCACCGGCGAGCGCGCCGAGGTCGAGCCGCTCGGCAACGTCATCAAGAAGATGACCGAGATCTTGATCCGCGAGAACTGGGACCTGGTCGTGCAGTACGACCAGCGCGCCCGCGTGTCCGCCCTCGTGAGCATGCTCAAGCTGAAGCACCACGACGAGGAGCTCGTGGCCTACTACGGTTCCATCCTGCGCATCGACCTCAACCGTCCGCGTATCGCCATCGTGGGACGGGCGAATTTCGGCGAAGACGAGATTCCCGACTACGACAGCATCTACTCGATGCTCCATGCGCGGTTCCAGCAGCTCAAAACCAGCTTCTTCGCCATCTCCGAGCGCGAGGTATGCCTGTTTGTCGACGCGCGCGATGAGCGCGCCCTGCCGTCTTTGCTCGAGGGGATTCGCGAGGACACCAAGCGCGCCCTGCGCAAATCCATCCGCTTTGGCATCGGCATGGCCGCCGAGGGCAGCTCCGACTACTGGCGCAGCTACGACGAGGCGTGCCGTGCGCTCGAGTGGATCGAGTTCTCGGACGACACCTATGTGGGCCGCTACGACAGCATGGATCTGGGCCTGATCGTGTCCTCCGTGCCGCGCGAGGAGGCTGAGCGCCTGGTAGACCACGTGTTCCACGGGCTTTCCGATGAGGACATCGACGCCTTCCAGGTGGTGTTCGAGGCGTACTCGCGCCACAACGGCAGCATCGTGCACTGCGCCGACGAGCTGTTCCTGCACAAGAACACGCTGCAGAACCGTCTGAACAAAATCGCCGACAAGACCGGCTACAACCCGCGCAAGCTGTCGGGCTTCGCGGTGCTCACCATGGCGTTTCTGCTCAGGCGCTACCTGCAGCGCAGCAACTGATTCGCCTGGCACCCATAGCCACCCCCGGCGCCGGCCCCCGCGGTCGGCGCCTTTTTTATGCCGCGAGGAAGAAGCGCATCTGGCTCAAGAAAAAACTGGCGCCCTGTGGTCGGCGCCTTTTTTATGCCGCGAGGAAGGGTATGGCCTGACAGAGGGCAACACGCCTGCTAGAAAGACCGGGCGTGAAAAAGAAGGCAGGCAGGCTTCCCCACAGGTCCATGGTGAAACGCCGACCGGAAGGACGTGACGCAAAACGCCAGGCACAATTGCCCGCCACGACAAATCGAGCGCTTGGATCAGGCATTCCGATGAGTCACCTTTGCCGAGCGCCCCCTTCTCGCGCCAGCTTACCCTTGCTCGATTCGCCGCTCAAACTGATACCCCCGTTTAGGGGACGGTTTTTGCGGGCCGCCCCGAGTAGACCCGAAAAATCGCGCATAAGGCCGCAGGTCACGGGCGTGCGTTTTTTCGTCTACTCGGAGGCCGCCAGCAAAACCGTCCCCTAAACGGGGGTAGTGACAAACGACCCGTTTCAACCCGTCTCATACCGGTACTCGTTACAGGGTGCGCGACCGTCCCCGACAAGTTTGCATCCGGCACCACCTTGTCGCGACAGGGAAAAGGTGCCTATCCCCCATTTTCACGTGTATGTCGCGCCATGGAAAAGGGCTCCCGGGACAGATGCCCCAGGAGCCCTTCAGCTGCGTCTGGCGAGTTTGGAACTAGTCGTTCTTCTCGATGCCGCGCATGACGGCCTTGTAGACCTCCATGATCGGGATGATCAGGAACGCCAGGCCGATAGCGCAGGCGAGCGCCTCGAGCGGCAGCTCCATGAAGCCGAACATTACGGCCAGCGGGTGGAACTCCACGACCACGACGGTGAGGACGAGCGCGAGCAGCGCGGCACCCCACAGCCACTTGTTCTGCTTCTTCATGCTGAACAGCGACGCGCGGCGGCTGCGCATGTTGAAGCAGTGGAAGATCTCGACCATCGACAGGGTGATGAACGCCATGGTGACGCCCTCTTCGTCGGCGGTGCCGGCGATCATGTCGGCGATGTTGATGTAGCCCATGTCGAAGTACACGCCCACGAAGAAGGAAGCGAGCACGAGGATGGTGATGACGACGCCCTGGAACAGGATGTCGACGCCCATACCGCCCGCGAAGACGCCGTCGGTGGCGTTACGCGGCTTGCGCTTCATGATGTCGCCCTCGGCCTCCTCCATGCCGAGCGCGAGCGCCGGGAAGCAGTCGGTGATCAGGTTGATCCACAGCAGCTGGACCGGCTGGAAGATGGTGAAGCCCACGAGCGTCGCCACGAAGACCGAGAGCACCTCGGCGATGTTGGCGGACAGCAGGAACTGGATGACCTTGCGGATGTTGTCGTAGATACGACGGCCTTCCTCCACCGCATGGATGATGGTGGCGAAGTTGTCGTCGGCGAGGACCATGTCGGCGACGTTCTTGGTGACGTCGGTGCCGGTGATGCCCATGCCCACGCCGATGTC
>CASEEY010000094.1 GCA_949287055.1 uncultured Collinsella sp. | reverse complement strand
CAACGATCGCCCCGCAGACGTCACGTGGACCGCGGGGCTCGTTGCCCGGCACACGACTAGCGCGCACGCCACCTAGATATCGCGCTTGCGGGAGATGAGAAGCACGACAGCACCGGCGGCGGCGATCCAGATGACGCCCGTGAGAACCGTCTGGATTCCCGGATCGACGGTAAAGGCGCGGCTCGCCTCGCCCCAGATGTCGAGCGAGTTGTTGAGGAACAGCTGACCGCCCCGACTCAGGTTGTTGAGCGCCGTCGAGGGCATCCAGGCGGCAAGGGTCTCGAGCACCGGGCGGATCGGCTGCAGCACGCTCAGGATTCCGCCGGTGGAATACGCCAGGCCCATGAGCGTCTGCGGCACCATCGAAGCGGCAAAGCAGAAAGCGCCGATGTAGCTCACCGGGCTCACGCGGGTCGCGTACACGAGGATGAGGGAGCACGCGGAAAGCGCCCAGGTGTTGAGCCAAAAGCCCACGAACCAGCCGATGACCTCGACGGGACCCTCCGACACGGCGAACTCCGGATGGCCCGCCGTCATGATCGGCAGAAACGCCAGCACGACAACGGTGGCGAACAGGATGACCAACGCGGACAGGACACCTGCGAACAGCAGTTTGCCGACGATATACGAAAGCCTGCCCGCACGCGCCGAGAGCACGGATTTGATGTAGCCTCCCTTGAACTCGGCGAGGGAATGCTCAACGACCATGAATGCGACGCAGAGCGGTACCAGGCCGTTCAGCATGTCGGCGAAATAGACCGTGAGCGAGGTCTTCGTCACCACGTTACCGATGGTGCCGCCCGTCATGTCATGGAACATCGGGCTGTTCGCGAAAGCCACCAGGGCCATGACGATGCCATAGGCGGCAAGGATCGCGATGCCGTATTGCCAGAAGCTACCGCGCAGGCCCCTCGGACGCGTGATGCGGTACAGGTCGGATTTGATGAGGTTCAACATGGTCTTACCTTCCTTTGCGGCGGGAGAAGAGAGCGGGAACGAGTTCGACGAGGGCGTCGATCAGGCAATCGAGCATCGTCCTACCTCCCACTTCGCATATGCGATGGCGTGTAGGCAGCCTGGCCGACGCCGCCGTCCATGAGCTCCACGAAGTAATCCTCGATATCGCGTTCGAGCACCGAAAGCTCCAACACCACCTGGTCGGCTTCGTGCAGGATGCGGGATACGTCCTCGACCGCTGGCGCACCGGATGCCGCAGGGTCGGTCGCCGCGCCACCGAAAGCTGCGGCAGCGTGGCGCGCTCCCCCACTGACCACGATGGCCTGGTCGGGCTCCACGCGGAAGATCGCCCCTGGCAGACGTTCCTCAAGGAGCGCGAGCGCGCGGGCGGGGTCGGCGGTCTTCACGCGCACCGAGCTTCCGCAGGTGGCGTGCAGCTCCTCGTCGGTGAACTCGCGCACCATGCGGCCGGCCGCGATGACGCCGAAGCGCGTGCACACGCGCATGAGCTGGTCGAGCACGTGGCTCGAGATGACGATGGTCACGCCGCGCTCCTGATTGAGCCGCACGAGCGCCCGGCGCAGGTCGCGCGTCGTCTCGGGGTCCATACCGTTGAACGGCTCGTCGAGCAGCAGCAAGTCGGGCGATCCCACGAGCGCAAGCGCAAGGCCCAGACGCTGCTTCATGCCCTGCGAGAACTTCTTGACCTTGCGCGTGCCGGCTGCCTCAAGGCCCACGAGCTGAAGCAGCTCGTCGACCTGCTCACGCGGACGGACGACACCCATGGCAAGCGCCTTCATCATGAGGTTCTCGCCCGCCGAGAAGTTGGGCATGACGCCCGGTTCCTCGATAAGCGCACCGATGCGCGAAGGCGCAGCCGAGAAGCTGCCGGCGCGGCCGGCGCCCGCCTCGCCGCTGCCGAACAGCGCGAGCTCGCCTGAGGTCGGGGTCGTCAGCCCGGCGATCATCTTCATGGTCGTCGACTTGCCGGCGCCGTTTTTGCCGACGAAGCCGTAGATGTCTCCTGAGGCCACCCGCATGTTCAGGTGGTCGACGGCAAAGGCCTTTCCGTATCGCTTGGTGAGACCGCGAATATCGATCACGTTCATGGTTGCTCCCATCTGCTGTGTCCAGCGGGCGCGCCGCCTTTGTCGGCGCCTGCCCCGCTTGTTGACTACGAGTATGGAAGGCGACCTTTGAGCGCGTCTTATCCAAGGTTTAAGAAAGGTTAAAGAAGGTGCCGGATTTCTAAGATCAGCTTTCCTGCAGCTTGAAGCCCATGCCCCACACGGTCTTGATGTAGCTGTCGGTGCCGCTCGCCTTGAGCTTAGCGCGTATGTTGGACACGTGCACGTTCACCGTGTTGTCGTCAGACGCATAGGGCTCGCCCCACGCCCGCTCGAACAGCTCCTGCTTGGAGAAGACGCGCTTGGGATGGGAGATGAGCGCCTGGAGGATGTTGAACTCGATGCGCGTGAGTTCCACCGGCTCGTTCGCCACCGTGAACGTGCGTGCCTCCGGATCGAGCTCCCACGTGCGAAAGCGCAGCGTATCCGAAGGCTCGCCGCTCCCCGTGCCGACGGCGCCGTCGCCTGCGCTGACAGGTCCGCGATGCCGCAGCTGCACCTCGATGCGCGCCACGAGCTCGTCGAGATCGAACGGCTTGGTGAGGTAGTCGTCTGCCCCGAGCTTCAGCAGGTCGATGCGGTCGGACGTCGCCGTGCGCGCCGAGATGACGATGATGGGCACGCGAGCGTCGCGTTCGCGGATAAGGGCGACGAGCTCCTCGCCGCTCAGGCCCGGAAGCATGAGGTCGGAGACCACGATGTCGAACGGAAAGGCATCGCCGCCGATGAGCAGGCGCGCCTCGCTGCCAGAAAACGCCTGGGCGCACTCCATGCCGCGCCGCGCCAGATGCGTGGCGACGATCTGGTTGATATCGGCATCGTCCTCGACGATCAGCACGCGCACCGCGCCCATACCCAGCCCCCTCATAACCATTAGGACGGTTCAGCTGTCACCATTCTGCCCCATGGCACGAAGTTATGACAGATGAACCTGTCCTAATTGTCATGCCCGTGGGACAATGGGGTGGTTGGCACAGGTGCGATAGGTGAACCTATCCGATCGTCATAAGGGGGCATGATGGGCGGCAAGGCATATGCAAGAATCGTGTTGCTGGCAGCCGCCGCGGCGTTTGCCTCCCCCGCATGCGCATGGGCAGACATGGGCCTTGTGCAGAAGACCACGTCGGAGGGCACGATCGTCTACTTCGACTTCGACGGCATCGGCTACGCGCTCATCATCGTCATCGCGCTCGTCTTGATCTTCCGCGGGCAGCGGAAAGCGCTGAAGCGCATGGCTGCGGGCAAGCGGCGCACCCGACGCAGCGGCTCGACCACGAGCGAGCCCACCGACCCCGGTGCCGAAGCCCTCGCCGCCGTCGAACGCCTGAAGCAAGCCGAGCAGGCCGCCCGCGCGCCCAAGAAGCGCGTCATGCGACAGCGGCAATCGTCTGGACAAACGCACCCGGACAATACATAGGGAGCGATGCGACCATCCGTCCAGCAAATGGGAAGATGGTACCTGTCCCTCTTTTCCCACACGGGAAAAGAGGGACAGGCACCATTTTCCCTACGCCGATTGTTGCTCGGTATCAGTGATGAACCGCTCAATCAATCTGTTCACGTACTCCGGTGCATCGGTATTGGAGTTGTGGCCCGCACCTTCGATCCACCTCACGGGAAGACCCGCGCGCCTTTCCCATACTCGATTGTAGCGCTTGGCCGAACCTGCAGCGTCGCGGTCTCCGCAGATGAGAAGCGCGGGGCAGTCGATGCGGTACGGTCGGTCCGCAAGCACGGCTTCCGCGAGCGCCCGGTAGCCACACACGGCAAGATCGATGTACTCCTGTTTAGAGTAATCGCTCATCATCCGACGCATAAGCTCCTGCCCGTACGCACTGGTCGCACAGCCGCGCGAGCCGATGTCGAGCAGCATCTTCCAGGGTATCGACTGGTAGATTGCGCGCGTGTGCTTGAGCGCCCACAGCTCCGCCGCCGTGTAGTACGCGCGCTGCAACGGACAGGAATCGATGGAGATGAACCCGGCGGTCTCACCTGGATACAAATCGAGATACGCTTGCGCCACGTAGCCGCCCATCGACTGCCCGATAAGCACGGGGCGTGTAAATCCCTCGCGTTGAAGGGTCGCATGCAGCAGCCGGGCAAGGTCGGCCATGCTCCATCCGAGCTTGAATGGTCGCGATAATCCATGCGAGGGAGGGTCCCACACCAAGCAGCTCGCACGCGATTCGAAATGCTCGATCTGCCTGCCGAAAAGTCGATGGTCCGCCGTAAGCCCCGGAAGGAACACGAGTTGCGGCGCTTTCGCACAGCCGCATGATATCCAATAGCGAATGACCCCGCCGTCAGTTGAGAATTCCTGTCCGACCATGAGCCTCTCCCATCGTGGGAAAATGGTGCCTGTCCCTATTTTCCCACACAGGAGTGCATCGTGAGCGACATCATCATCCGACCGATCACAGCTGACGACGACGCGGCCATCGCCGCCATCATCCGCGCGAACC
Source organism: uncultured Collinsella sp. (assembly GCA_949287055.1). Classification (GTDB taxonomy): domain Bacteria; phylum Actinomycetota; class Coriobacteriia; order Coriobacteriales; family Coriobacteriaceae; genus Collinsella. The sequence continues at coordinate 2,723 of CASEEY010000094.1, read as the reverse complement.
TCGAGGCGTACCAGTTGGATATCCCCGGGACGGCATACTTTGACCCGGAACTCGACCACCTGAGCGCCTACTACGATGCTGCCCCTGACCGCCGTGCCTATTTCATACTGACCGATGCCGCCGGCACCGTGCTGGGCGGCGCCGGCCTGGCGGAGTTCCCCGGGCTGAACGCGTGCGCCGAACTGCAGAAGATCTACCTGGTAGATTCCGCCAAGGGCAAGGGACTGGGAACCGCCCTCGCCCGAGCCGTCGAAGCGCACGCCCGCAAGCTCGGCTACCGTCGACTGTATCTGGAGACCCACACCGCGCTCGACGCAGCCATCCGACTCTACGAACGCCTCGGTTACCAGCGCATCGAGCAACCCGTACCCACCGTCCACACCACCATGGACCGCTTCTACCTCAAAGAACTGTAGCAGCCAACCGACAACGTGGGGCCGGGTCCAATCTTGTCACTCGTACAGGCGACAAGATTGGACCTTGCCCCAAGTTGTCGGTTGCAACTGTGTATAGGTGAGTATATACTGTGCTTGTCGGGTATATACACTATACCCAAGGGGATGCGGCGCCGACGTCAGCCGCGTCCCCGCCGCGCACACGGGGACGCCCATGGACGCGGCACCCCGACGAGGGACGCCTTGCCGGGTGGCACGAAAGGAATCCGATCTTGGAAATCATCATCTCGAACGCCAGCAGCAAGCCCATCTACGAGCAGATCACGGACAGCATCAAAACCGCGATCCTCTCGGGCGAGCTCGCGGAGGGCGAGCAGCTTCCCAGCATCCGGGCGCTCGCCAACAGCCTGCGCGTGAGCGCTATCACCACCAAGCGCGCCTACGCCGACCTCGAAGCCGCGGGCTTCATCGAGACGGTGCAGGGCAAGGGCAGCTTCGTCGCCGGCGGCAACGCCGAGCTCATCCGCGAGGAGCAGCTCCGCCAGGTGGAGGCGCACATGGCCCGCGCGATCGACGCCGGCCGCGCCATGGGGCTCACCGACACCGAGCTCACCGAGATGTTCGCGCTCGAACTGGAATAGGCGCCCGCCACAGGCAGACGCCGCAAGAAAGGACCGGCCATGTCAGCTATGGCATCCGATATCACCTCCGGCGCACCCCTCATCGAAGCGCACGGACTCACCAAGCACTACCAGGACTTCTCGCTCCAAAACGTCGACCTCACCGTGAATGAGGGCGAGATTGTGGGCTTCGTCGGCCAGAACGGCGCCGGCAAGTCCACGACCATCAAGACCCTCCTGGGCCTCACCACCCTCGACGGAGGCGCAGCCCGCATCTTGGGAACCGACGTCAGCGACCTCGCCCATGGCGTGGCGGGCGCACGCATCAAGGAGCAGATCGGCGTCGTCTTCGACACCGTGTCGATGCCCGGTCACCTGCGCGTGGCCGATGTGGGCCGCGTGCACGCCCGCGCGTTCGGCCAGTGGAGCCAGCACGTGTTCGACCAGCTCGTGCGCGAATTCGGCCTCGGCCCCAACAAACAGGTAAAGGACCTGTCGCGCGGCATGGGTATGAAGCTCAGCCTCGCCTGCGCTCTTTCCCACGGCGCCCGCCTGCTCGTGCTCGACGAGGCCACGGCCGGCCTCGACCCCATGGCGCGCGATGAGATCCTCGACCGCCTGCGCGCCTTCGTAGAGGAACCCGGCCGTGCCGTCCTCATGAGCAGCCACATCACGAGCGATCTCGAGAAGATCGCCGACCGCGTTCTGTGCATCGAGAGCGGCCGCATCGTCTTCGACCTCGCCAAAGACGAGATCACCGACGAGATGGGCATCGCCCGCTGCCGCGTGGCCGACTTCGAGGCGATCGCCGCCTCGGGCATCATCCCCGAGCGCGAGCTGCGCTACCGCAGGCACGACTACGGCATCGACCTGCTCGTGCCCGACCGCTTCGCGTTCGCGCGACAGTTCCCCAACATCCCCGTCGACCACATGACCATCGACGACTACATGGCACTGACCCTGAAAGGTGGTGTGCGATAGATGAAACGCGCATACCTCATTGAGATGACCGTCATCCGCGACTACGCCCGCCAGCTTTTCGCCCTCGGCGTCTTCGTCGCCGCGTGCACCTGTGTCGGCATGCAGAGCGTCGCCGCTGCGCCCGGCGTGCTCACCTGCATGTACTTCATCATGGGCGCGCTTGCCACCTCGGCCTACGACGAGCAGAACAACTGGGGGCTCTACCGCCTCACCATGCCCATCAGCCGCCGCGACGTGGTGCTCGGGCGCTACGGCGTCATCGTGACGCTCGGGCTCCTGGGCATGCTCGCGGGCTTCATCGCCACGATTGCGCTCTCGTTGATCGCCGGCGTGATCCCGCTGCCGGGAGACCTCTCGAGCTCGCTCGGACTCACGCAGGACAACGTGCAGGCGATGGTGTTCTCCTGCGCGCTCTGCATGATCATCGGCTCTGCCGTCGCGAGCATCGAGACGCCGGTCTATTTCCGCCTGGGCCAGACGAAGGCGACCCAATGGATCCCGATGATCAGCGTCATCCTGTTCATCGGCCCCATGGTCATCCTGGGCGCCACCGGCGGACTCGACAACTTCGCCGGCATCGCCGACGCGATCCGTGGCCTGTTCGCCTTCATCGAGACCCCCGTCGGCGTGACCGTGAGCCTCGTCGTCGCGCTCGGCGTCGCCACTCTCTTCCTCGGCATCTCCGCCGCCGTCTCGCTCAAGCTCTACGAAAAGCGCGAGCTGTAGC
>CASEEY010000093.1 GCA_949287055.1 uncultured Collinsella sp. | reverse complement strand
CGACGTCCGTTCCGCATTCAGCCACGCGGGCGGCAACCTCGGCACGAGCGGCTCCGTTGCGTTCCAGTTCGAGCGCAAGGGCCAGGTCGTCGTCGCCAAGGAGATCGTTGACCCCAACGACAAGAAAGAGAACATGATGGCCAACGGCGCCGCGGGCGACGAGGAAGAGTTCATGATGGCCGTCGCCGAGGCCGGTGGCGACGACTACGAGGACGCGGGCGACGAGTGGGTCGTGTGGACCAATCCCGGTGACCTCATGGCCGTCTCCAAGGGTCTTGAGGAGCAGGGCATCGAGGTCAAGGGCTCCGAGCTCACCATGGCTCCCACCACGCCGACTGACGTGACCCCGGCTGACGCCAAGAAGGTCCAGCGTCTCATCGACCGCCTCGAGGACCTCGACGACGTCCAGGACGTCTACCACACCATGAACATGACCGACGAGGTCGTCGCCGCCCTGGAGGAGGAGTAGGCCCCATGCGGTGCCTGTCCTTCGCAGGATAGTTCATGTGAAAGCCGGGTTTGCGACGCGTGCCGCAGGCCCGGCTCTTTGGTTGTATGCGCACGCACGGGGCGGTGGCTGCAAGCGAGCGGCCGCCGCGGGGTATACCTAAACCCATGGGGCGCGTCGCTCGCCGCCCCGCAGGGACGCGAAAGGGGGAATTGGCGATGCGCGTGTTCAGAAACCTTCTCGCCACCGCCTACCTTCTGGCGGGCGCGGCGGTCGTCGGCGCGGCCGTTTGTCTGCTGACGGGCACCTGGGCCGATCGCGTCGAGGCCCTGCTCTCCACCTTCGCCGGCCGTATCGCCGCCTTCGTCGCGCTTGGCATCCTCGGGCTGGGCGTGCTGGTAAACGTGATCGCCACCTATGTTCAGCGCTCCGAACCCGCCTGCGTGCACCCTGGGGGCGACCCCGCCATCGAGGTGAGCCTTGCGGCCATCACGTCGGCGGCGCGGCGCTCCGCGGAGGCCGACGACGTGCTGATCGAGTCGGTCACGGGCCGCATCGCGGGTCGCGACCGCGAGCGCGTGCGGCTGACCGTCGAGGCCATCGCCTTCCAAGACGAGGGGCTCGACCGCTTGGCCGAGCGGATGCGGGCGCGCGTGGGCGACGCCTGCGAGCGCCTGCTCGGCACGACCGATACCGAGGTGCGTGTGCGCTTCTTGCCGAGCAAGACCACGATTGTGACCAAGGAGGTCCCAGATGAGCAATAACGCGAGCTCCGAGAGGCGCAAAGCGTCTGCGGCTCCCAAGCTGTCCATCGATCAGGCCCCCGTTGATGCCGAGGACTTCGAGCATCCCGAGGAGCCCAAGCGCGCGCGGCGCTCGATCGACGAGGATGCCATCGGCTTCATCAAGGGGCTTGGCGCCTCGGTGTGGGCGTACGCCGATTCGCATCACTACACGGTGCTCTATGGCTTTATCGGCTTCATCCTCGCCATCTTGATCCTGACGCTCGGCCTGTGGGCGACCATCGTCATCGCCGTCTTCGCGGGCGTCGGTGCCACGCTCGGCCAGATTCGCGATGGAGACAACGGCATCGTCAACTTCTTCAGACGTCTGTTCTCGGGCAAGCGCTAGGCGGCGCTCCCGCTCACGTATGCAAGGCTTCGCGGCGAGTGCGCCGCGCAAACGAGAAGGGGGAGTATCCCATGACCGATGAACTCAAGGTCGAGGTCGCATCCGACGACGAACTCGAGGCTACCGTATCCGATACGACCGATGCGGCGGATGACGCCGCCGCAGACGGAATCGAGCTCGTTGAGGACGACGAGACGGACGAGGGGGATGAGGACCTCGACTCGGAGGACTCGCTCACCTACTCCAACGGCGTGATCGAGAAGATCGTCGCGATCGCGACGCGCGAGGCCGACCACGTGCTGGGCATGAAGGGCAACCTCATGCACTTCGTGCAGGAGACCCTCGGCGCCGAGAACCTTACCAAGGGCGTCTCGGTCGAGGTGACCGACGACAACCGCGTGATCGTCAACATCTCTGTGATCATCGAGTACGGCGCCTACGCGCCCGCCATCTTCGAGGACGTGAAGGCGCGCGTGACCGAGCGCCTGGAGGCTATGACGGGCCTCGAGGTCGCCGGCATCAACCTGCGCATCGAGGATGTCATGACGCGCGAGGAGTACGCTGCGAGCCACAAGCACGCGCAGGAGTCCGCGGAGTAGGGCATCCCCGCGTTCATCTCGGCTTCAATCTGCTGATCTGTCCGGCGCGACGGAGCGGAAGACCCGCTTCGCCGTGCCGTTTTCATGTGGTGGGGCAGGGCGGCAGGTTGTTTTGATCCAAATTGGGGCATCTGAGGCTCGTCCGAGCTGACTCAGACACCCCTATTTCGCGAAGTGTGTGTGAGAAATCAAATCCGCTTTGTATGCCGCTGTGGTGACAATTTCTGTACCTGCTGTTTTGCTATAGGTGTGTACCGGTCTACTTGGGAATCCCGAATCGAAGCACTCACTTCGTAAACCGTGCTGTGTCCCGGCCCGATTGCTATGTCCCATAGGCGCACGGTGGCGGTATCGGGTTTCGACTTGTTTGCGCGCCCCCTATTTTCGGGCGCGCGCTTGCATCTGCTAAAGCGCCCTGCTACTCTAACCGTTATGTTTACGGTTGCCGCACATATCGCGATGATGATGGTCATGGAGATGCCCTCGCCCGGGCACTTTGCCATGCCGAGCGATGTTCTCGCGCATGGGGAGACCGGGCGCCTTCGTTAGGTCGTCTCCGGCGGGAGGCGGCCTGCCTTCTTGCCTCATCCATATCATCGAGCGGAGCCAATCCCGTGATAAGCATACAGCACGTATACAAGACGTATGACCTGCCCAAAAGGGGCGCCGGACGCACGGCGCGCGCGACGGATGACGCCGTCGCGCTCGCGTCGGCGCAAAGCGGCAATCCCGCGATGGCCGCAGCCGCAGCGACGGCGGCGACGTCCGAGGCCGCGGCATCTCTCGCCGCCGCCGACGGCAAGGTCCATGCACTCGAGGACATCTGCCTCGACATCGCCGACGGGGACATCTTCGGCATCATCGGCATGAGCGGCGCGGGCAAATCCACGCTCGTGCGCACCATCAACCTGCTCGAGCGGCCCACGAGCGGCTCCGTCGTCGTCGACGGAACCGATGTGACCGGGCTGTCCGGCGCCGCGCTGCGAAGCTACCGCCGTCGCGTCGCCATGATCTTCCAGAGCTTCGGCCTGCTGGCGCAAAAGACGGTCCTCGACAACGTGTGCTTCCCGTACCTTGCTGCAAACGGCAAGGTCACCGGTGCCGATCGCGAGCGCGCGCTCGCCTTGCTCGACCGTGTGGGCCTGCGCGAGAAGGCAGCTTCGTATCCCTCCCAGCTTTCCGGCGGACAGCAGCAGCGCGTCGCCATCGCGCGTGCGCTCGCCTGCGAGCCCGAGGTCATCCTGTGCGACGAGGCCACCAGCGCCCTCGATCCCAAGAGCACGAACACGATCCTGAAGCTGCTGCGCGACATCAACCGCGAGACGGGCGTGACGCTGGTGGTCATCACCCATTCCATGGATGTCGTGCAGAAGATCTGCCGCAACGTCGCCGTGCTCGAGAGCGGGCGCGTGGTGGAGCAGGGGAGTGTGGAGCGCGTCTTTGCCGAGCCCCAGGCCGAGGCGACGCGCGTGCTGCTCGGAAAGGTGGAGTGGGATGCTTAACGAGTTTCTCTCTGAGTACGGTGCCCTGCTCGCCCAGGGCACGCTCGATACGTTCATTATGCTGTTTTTGTCCTGTGCGATCGCCTACGTGATCGGCATCGTGCTCGGCGTCATCCTGCATCTGACCGCACCCGGCGGCCTGCGCCCCGCGCCCGTCGCCAACGCCGTTTTGGGCTGGATCGTCAACATCGGCCGCTCGATGCCGTTCATCATCCTGCTCATCCTGCTCATTCCGGTGACGCGCACCGTGGCCGGAACCATCACCGGCGTGCGCGGCGTCATCGTCCCGCTCGTCGTCTCGACCGCGCCCTTCGTGGCGCGCATGATCGAGCAGTCGCTCGCCGAGGTTCCGCGCGACGCCGTCGAGGCCGCCGAGGCCTGTGGCGCGAGCGTGCCGCGCATCGTGTTCTCCGCGCTGCTGCCCGAGGCCCTGCCCTCCATCGTGCGCGGCGTCGCGGTCACGCTCATCGCCGTGCTGGGCTATACGGCCATCGCCGGCGCGGTGGGCGCGGGCGGCTTGGGCGACATCGCCATTCGCTACGGCTACTATCGCTATCAAAGCGAGCTCATGATCATCACGGTCGTCTTGCTCGTGGTCGTGGTCCAGCTCATTCAGAGCGTCTGCGACCTCATCGCCCGCAAGGTCGACCACCGCTAGGGCGCATCGCGCCATCCGACCCTTTGGTTACCAACGAGATTCAAGAGAGGTTTCACCATGAACACCATCGCATCTTCCCAGATCACCCGTCGCCGCGCCCTCCAGATCGCCGCGGGCCTCGGCCTGGCCGGCCTGACCGGTCTTGCCGGCTGCGGTTCCGAGGACGCAGGCGAGCAGACTGCCGGCAGCACCGCTGACGCGACCAAGCTGACCGTTGCCGCCTCCCCCTCGCCGCACGCCGAGATCCTGAACGACTACGCCAAGCCGCTCCTTGCCGAGCAGGGCATCGAGCTCGAGGTCAAGGAGTACACCGACTACATCATTCCCAACCAGGTCACGTCCTCCGGCGAGGTGGATGCCAACTACTTCCAGCACATCAACTACCTCAACAACTACAACGAGGAGAACGGTACCGACCTGGTGAACGCGGGCTCCATCCACTTCGAGCCCATGGGCGTGTTCTCCAACACCCTCGGCGATATCGCCGACGTGGCGGACGGCGCGAAGGTCTCGGTGCCCAACGATCCCACCAACGAGGGTCGCGCTCTGCTGCTCCTACAGGATCTGGGCCTGATCACGCTGGCCGAGGACGCCGGCATCACCGCCGCCAAGAACGATATCGTGGACAACCCGCATAACCTCGACATCATCGAGCAGGAGGCGGCGATGCTGCCGAGCACCCTGGCCGATGTCGACCTCTCGGTTATCAACGGCAACTACGCCATCGATGCCGGCCTGTCCCTGAAAGACGCCATCGCTTCCGAGGACCCGCAGTCCGAGGTCATCCAGACCGAGTACGCGAACGTCATCTGCACCACGCCCGACCGCGAGGACAGCGAGGCTATCCAGGCGCTCGTGGCGGTGCTCACGACCGATGACTTCAAGGCCTATCTGGACGAGACCTACGACGGCGCGGTGCTCGCGGCCTTCTAGTCATCTCGACACCGGGTGCACGACGCCCGTCGGGACGCTCGCCCGCTGCGCGAATTCAGCGCTCCGGACGCATGCGCCCGGCGGGCTTTTTTCGCGCAGCGCGGGCGATGCGGACGCACGAGCGGTAAGTTGCGCAATCTTCGCTGCGCGCATGCCGGTATAACAGAGGTGCAAACAGCCGGTTACGCAACGCGGCCTTGCGCACGCGGATGCGGTCGGTGGCGTACAATAGCGGGACGTGTCGAGCGCCGCCTTGGCGTTCGCAAGTGAAAGGGGAGACCATGTTCTGCAATAAATGCGGTGCTCAGATGGAAGATACCGCGAAGTTCTGCCCTGCGTGCGGAGCTCCCTTCTACATGAAGGGCTGCCTCGCGCAGGCGTTCGAGGACATCACCAAGGTGCCCGGCGTCATGAAGCGCGTGCTGCAGATCGCGTTTTTGCCGGCGATCATCGCGCTCGTGTCGCTGCTCGTGCTCATCATCCCGATCATCGGCTGGGTTGCCTGCCCGATCGGCTTGGTGCTCTCGTGGATCGCGGGCATCTGCTGCAACGGCTACGCGATTGAGTGGGGCCGCGAGCTTTCGCGCGGCCGCGGCTTTGACACCAGCGGTACGATCCTGCGGACCTCGCTGTTCTCGCTCGGCTTCTTCAGCAGCTCGCTGTCGGGTGTCCTGTCGATCATCGCCCTGCTGCCCTCGCTCATCGCTCAGCTGCTCGTGCTGCTCGGCGGTGCCGCCGGCATCGGTGCGGTTGCGTACAGCTCCTACTCCTACGGCTATGAGGGCGCTGCGTCCGGCCTTTCCGGCGTGCTGCTCATCATCATGCTGCTGACGTTTGTGCTGAATATCGCCTCGTTCGCGCTCAGCATCCTGTTCACCATGTTCTCCGACGCCGCCGTCATGCATCTGGCCGTGACGGGTCGCGTGGAGTCCGCCTTCGCGTTCGGCAAGATCTGGAAGTCGTACAAAAAGCAGCTCGGCAAGCTGTTCTGTGCCTCGCTTCTTCCCGGCATCATCACCGGCGCCATCCTTGCGGTGGTCGTACTCATCCTGCTGGGCATCCTGATCGCCATCCTCGCCGGCGTCTCCCATAGCGGCGGCTTCTTCGGCGGCGGGATCGGCGCGATTCTGATCATCGCGCTCATCATCTTCGCGGTCGCGTTCGTGGGCGCGTTCACGAGCATGCTCAAGTATCGTGCAGTCGGCTACTGGGCGCAGCGCTACGCTCCCGAGTGGGTGCACGAGGGCGATACCGACTATGCGTTCAAGCTGCCCGGTGCCACCGGCACGGTCGATGCTGTCCTGTAACGGCCGCACCTTCGAACGTCGTCGAGTTTACGCATTATAAGGAGCCATCATGTTTTGTCCCCAGTGCGGATCTTCCATCCAGGACGGAGCGTCGTTCTGCCCGAAGTGCGGTGCGTCGCTCGCGGGCGCTCCCGCTGCTCAGGCAGCGCCCCAGCAGCCCCAGGCGCAGCAGCCTCAGGCGTATGCGGCGTCCCAACAGCCCCAGCCCCAGGCGGCGCCCCAGCAGCCGGGCGGATACGCCCAGCCGGGCGGTGCGTATGGCACGCCGACCGTCGTCAACGTCATGCCGCCGGTCAAGCAGACCAACGGCGTCGGCACGGCTGGTTTCGTGATCGCCCTGGTCGACATCTTCCTTGGCTGGATTCCCGTGCTCGGTTGGGTCCTGTGGTTGGTCGGCCTGATTCTGTCGCTGGTCGGCCTGAGCAAGCAGCCCCGTGGCCTGGCGATCGCCGGCACGATCCTGTCGCTGCTCGGCCTCATCCTGATCATCGGCGTCGCAGCGTGCGTCGGCGTCGCCAGCGTCGCCTATATGTAGGCTCGCACCGCGCAGGGCGCTGCGTTCAGCGCGAGCGGTGTAGGTGAAAACGGGAGTCCAGATGGGCTCCCGTTTTGTTACGGGGCCTGCGGGGAAAGTTGCGCAACACGTCCCGACGCCGTTGTGGCGATACTATGGCCAGCAGATAAGTCCGCGTCCACGCGACGCGTTCGAGGGAAAGGTGCAATCATGTTCTGTCCTCATTGCGGTTCCCAGCAGCCTGATACCGCGACGTTTTGCGGCGTCTGCGGCAACCCCATCTCCGCGGCGGCCCCGTCGGCGGCGCCCTCGAGCGCGCCTGCGCAGGCTCCCGCGTTTCAGCCTGCGCCCCAGGCGGCTCTGGTGGGCGTGCCGGTCGCCGCCCCGAAGAAGCTGTCCTCGGCTACACCGCTTGGTCGCCGCACCGCCGCGATGCTCACCGGTGCGCTCATCACGCTGATCATGATGTTCCAGGCCTGGTTCGACCTGCCCGTCGTCTCCAAGGCGTTCGACATGATCGTGTCCTCCGCGGGCTCAACCGGTCAGTACATGGCGTCGTTCAAGGGCTCTCTGAGCACGGGTCTTTCCGTCCCCGACCTGCCCAGCATCAGCAGCGCGCTCGGCGCGATGGCAGACTACATCAACCAGCTCATCCAGATGACCTACGGCTACGGCATGCAGGCCGACCCGACGATGCAGAGCGCCCAGCAGGTCGTGAATTCGTGCTCGATGGCGTCCTTCCTGCTGACGGCCCTGTTCGTCCTGTGGATCATCTGCCTGGTCGGCATCGTGGCGGGCGTCGTGCTGCGCGCCTTCAAGGGCATCGACGTCGTGCTGTTCTTCGCGTTGGCAGCCACCGCGGTGCTCGCGCTCGTGTGCATCATCGCCGCCTTCGTGATCAACGGCATCATCGAGGGCGCGGTCAACGACCTCATGATGAGCGGGACGGCCGACGCATCCGCCATCGCGACCATGTCCGCTTTCAAGCCGTTCGTCTCGCCCGGCTTCGGCGCGGTGCTCACGCTGCTCGCGGCCGCTGCGAGCGCGGTATGCGGCATCATGTTCAAGGACTGAGCCGGCGCTCTCCATCGCTTCAGCATGTGATGAGGTGCCCCGTTCCCGCGCGATTGCAGCGGGGACGGGGCACCTTTGCGTGCGAAGCGATCGGGCAGCGCGGCCTAGCCTCGGAGGAAGTCGACGGCGTACCGGGCGGCAAGCGCGCAGCCGCGGGCAAGGACGCCCTCGTCGACGCGGTAGTAGCACGAGTGCTGCGGCCAGGTGGCGCCGATCTCGGGGTTGCGGCATCCCACGAAGGCGAGCACACCGGGAACGTGCTGCAGGTACATCGAGAAGTCCTCGCCCGACAGCGTCCCGCGGTAGGAGGCCGGCGCGTCCTCGCCGAGCACGTCGACAACTGCCCGACGACAGCGCGCGGCGGCGTCCTCGTCGTTGACGACGGCGGGGTGCGCGACGGTGTATTCGGTGAGTGAGGCCGTGGCGCCGAGGGCGGACGCGGTTCCCTGGCAGATGCGCTCGATGAGGGCGGGCATGCGGTCGTGGGCCTCGGCGGAGTAGGTGCGGATGGTGCCGGCGAGGTAGGCGGACCCGGCGACGACGTTGCGTGCCGTTCCGCCATGGAGCTCGCCGATCGTGAGGACGGCGGGCTCGTAGGGCGACAGGTTGCGCGAGACGACGGTCTGCAGGGCGCAGACGATCTCGGCCGCCGCCACGATGGCGTCCGTTCCGCGTTCGGGCATGGCGCCGTGACAGGACGCGCCCTCGATGTCGACGCGGAACCAGTCGGTGTTGGCCATGCGGGGTCCGGGCTCGCAGGAGATCTTGCCGGCGTCGACCTCGCTCCACACGTGCAGGGCGAAGGCGCCGTCGACCCCGTCGAGCACGCCGGCGTCGATCATCATCTGGGCGCCGCTGCCGTTTTCCTCGGAGGGTTGGAACACCGCGCGGATCTCGCCGGAGAGCCGGTCGGTCAGGTGGGAGAGGACGCGCAGCGCCCCGAGGAGCATGGCGATGTGGCAGTCGTGGCCGCAGGCGTGCATGACGCCCTCGTTTTCGCTCGCGAAGTCCACGCCGGAGCGCTCAAGGACGGGCAGGGCGTCGATGTCGGCGCGCATGAGCAGGCGCCGGCGCGGCTGCCCATCGGGTCCGTAGGCGTCTGCCGCCGTGCCGCGCAGCGTGGCGACCAGGCCGGTGGGCAACGGGCGCTCGTAGGGGATGCCCATCGCCTCGAGCTCGCGCGCGATGTCGTCGGTGGTGCGGTACTCCTGCAGGCTGAGTTCGGGATGCCGATGGAAGTGGCGACGCTGCTCGATGAGATAGGGCTCCGTTGCGCCCACGAGCTTCTGGATGGTGGCAGTGATGTCCTCGGTTCCCATGGCATGTCCCCTTGGCGACGGTATGGCTGTACGGAGATATTGTACCGACGTGAAGGCCCGATGTGGGACGGGGCCGCCACGGGCTCTCCGATCGCGAAGAATCGACTGGCGTCATTTCACGTGTCGGCGTGCCGTCCCTCCAGTTCGCGTACTTGCGGGTCGGGACTGAAGAAATCTAAGTGCCAAGAATTTAGATTTTTTGCCTTTGCGTTGTATAAGTCGATGGAGGTGGGTATTATTCTTGGCGTAGTTAAGGCAAGGGCCGCGGCGGACGCGTGCGCGCACCGCCCCGACCGAACGAAGGAGGAACCTAGCATGAGCCTTAAGCCGCTTGGAGACCGTGTTCTGATCAAGCCGGATGCAGCCGAGCAGAAGACCGCTTCCGGTCTGTACATCGCCAGCAACGCCCAGGAGAAGCCGCAGCGCGGCGAGGTCGTCGCCGTCGGCGCCGGCAAGGTCAACGACAAGGGCGAGCGCGTCCCCATGGACGTGAAGGTGGGCGACCACGTCATCTACGGCAAGTTCGGCGGCAACGAGATCAAGGTCGACGGCGAGGACTACCTCCTCATGCGCGCCGACGACATCTACGCGATCGTCGAGTAGCACGCGTTTTTCCAACGCTTCCGCTTGCTGAATCTTTCTTTGGAGGAATACACAATGGCTAAGAACATCACGTTCGATACCGACGCGCGCGCCAAGCTCGCGAAGGGCGTCAACACCCTGGCTGACGCCGTCACCGTCACCATGGGCCCCAAGGGCCGCTACGTCGCCCTGCAGCGCTCCTACGGCGCTCCCACGATCACCAACGACGGCGTCTCCGTCGCCAAGGAGATCGAGCTCGAGGACAACATCGAGAACATGGGCGCTCAGCTGGTGAAGGAGGTCGCCACCAAGACCAACGACACCGTGGGTGACGGCACCACCACCGCGACCCTGCTCGCCCAGGCCATCGTCAACGACGGTCTGCGCAACGTGGCCGCCGGTGCCAACCCGCTGGCCATCCGCCGCGGCATCGACAAGGCCGTCAACGCCGCCGTCGAGGCCATGAAGGACCACGCGCAGCCGGTCGAGACCAAGGAGCAGATCGCTTCGGTCGGCACCATCTCCGCGGGCGACCCCAACGTCGGCGCCAAGATCTCCGACGCCATGGATGTCGTGGGCAAGGACGGCGTCATCACCGTCGAGGACGGCCAGACCTTCGACATCACCATCGACACCGTCGAGGGCATGCAGTTTGACAAGGGCTACGTCTCCGCGTACTTCGTCACCGACAACGACCGCATGGAGGCCACCCTCAAGGATCCCTACATCCTCATCACCGATCAGAAGATCTCCAACGTCCAGGACATCATGCCCGTGCTCGAGGCCGTGTCCCGCGCCGGCAAGGCCCTGCTGATCATCGCTGAGGACATCGACGGCGAGGCGCTGCCCACGCTCGTCCTCAACAAGATCCGCGGCGCCCTCAACGTCTGCGCCGTCAAGGCCCCCGGCTACGGCGATCGCCGCAAGCGCATGCTCGAGGACATCGCCGTGCTGACCGGCGGCCAGGCCGCCCTCGACGAGCTCGGCATCAAGGTTGCCGACATCACCGCCGACATGTTGGGCACCGCTAAGTCCGTGACCGTCTCCAAGGACAACACCACCATCGTCGACGGTGCGGGCTCCAAGGAGGCCATCGCCAACCGCGTCGCCCAGATCAAGGGCGAGCTGGAGCACACCGACTCCGAGTTCGACCGCGAGAAGCTCCAGGAGCGCCTCGCCAAGCTCTCCGGCGGCGTCGCCGTCATCAAGGTCGGCGCTGCGACCGAGACCGAGCTCAAGGAGATCAAGCACCGCGTCGAGGACGCCCTGCAGGCGACCCGCGCGGCCGTCGAGGAGGGCATCGTCGCCGGCGGCGGCGTGGCCTTCATGGACGCCATCCCCGCGCTCGACAGCATCGAGGTCGAGGATCCCGAGGAGCAGATCGGTATCGACATCATCAAGAAGGCGCTGACCGCTCCGGTCGCCACCATCGCCAAGAACGCTGGCTTCGAGGGCGCTGTCGTGGTCGACAAGGTCGCGTCCCTGCCTGCGGGCGAGGGCCTGAACTCCGCCAACGGCGAGTGGGGCAACATGATCGCCATGGGCGTGCTCGACCCGGTCAAGGTCACCCGCACCACGCTGCAGAACGCCGCTTCCGTCGCCTCGCTGATCCTCATCACCGAGGCCACCGTCACCGATGTTCCCAAGAACACCGCTCTTGAGGATGCCATCGCTGCCGCTTCCGCCGGTCAGCAGGGTGGCGGCATGTACTAAGCCGCAAAGGGGATAAACTCCCACCGGAAGGCCCCAAGGCCTCTCCTTCGCTGGTCCTCGCGCCTTGCGGCGCTGCGGGATCGCTCAGGAGAGGGCCTTGGGGCCTTCCTGCGTTTACCCCCCCCCTTGTGACGGCGGGCGGTGAGGGGGTGGCCCGGGTGTCGCCTTGGGTCGGTGCGTTGACGGGGGCGTGTTCGCCACTGCGTGAATTGTCGCCTTGGGCTCGTGCCGCCGGTGTTACCATGCCGTTGCATCTTGGGTCGCCTTGGGTTCGCAGGGAGGTTTGGCGGGCATGACCGAAGAGTGGGACAAGCCGGAAGAGGGCACCTATGTGCGCGATGCGCAGGCGCGCGCGGCGCTGAAGGAGCGCGAGCGCAAGGAGGGGCCTTCCGGAAAGCACCGGCGCATCAGCGAGGCGCCGGTCGTCGCCGATGTCGTCGCCGAGGTCGAGCATCTGCGGAGCCTGCGTCGCCGCCGCATCGTCCGCCGCGCCATCACCTTGTGCTTCGTGATCGTCTCGGCGCTGCTGCAGGCCTATGCCATCCAGGTGTTCGTGCAGCCCGCCGGCCTGCTGTCGAGCGGATTCACCGGACTCGCCATCCTCATCGACCGCATCACCTCGCTGTTCGGCTTCAGCTTCCCGACGTTTGTGGGCATGGTGGTGCTCAACATTCCCGTGGCCATCGTCTGCTGGAAGAGCATCAGCAAGCGCTTCGTCATCTTCTCGATGATCCAGGTCTTCCTCGCCAGTTTCTTCTTGAGCCAGATGCGCTTCGAGCCGATGCTCAACGAGCCGGTGCTGCTCGTGGTGTTCGGCGGGTTCATCTACGGCCTGTCCATCGCCATCGCGCTGCGAGGCGGCGCCTCGACCGCGGGCACCGACTTCATCTCGCTCATGGTCTCCAACAAGACGGGCAAGTCCATCTGGGGGCTCGTGTTCGCAGGCAACTGCGTGGTGCTGCTGATCTTCGGCTACCTGTTCGGCTGGACCGCCGCCGCCTACTCCATCATCTTCCAGTTCATCTCGACCAAGACCATCGAGATGTTCTACCACCGCTACGATCGCATGACCCTGCAGATCACCACGACCAAGCCCGACGACATCCTCGAGGCGTACCACGATGCGTTCAAGCACGGCTCGTCGTGCT
>CASEEY010000092.1 GCA_949287055.1 uncultured Collinsella sp. | reverse complement strand
AGCGAGCAGGAGGGAAACTCGTGCTCCGCCACGAACGAATCGATGGTCGGCGCCTCGAGCAGCTCCTTGAGCACCTCTTCGGTCAGACGTTCGGTCATGACGCGTCCTTTCACCTTTCTAAAATCAACCCTACCTTACAGGTTTTCGACGGCATAGTCGGCTTCTTCCTGCGTAAACTGCTCGCCGTACTCGGAGACAAGCTGATCGCGAATCGCTTCGGGAGACATATTCATCGTCTCTTGATAGTTGCGCGCTTTCTCCAGCGCGTTTGCCTTGTAATCGGCATCGAGGTTGTCCACGGCGTATTGCGCCTCGGCCTCCGTAAACTGTTCACCGTACTCAGAGATCAGCTGGTCATAGATGGCCTTTTTCGACATATACATGGTGTCGCTGTAGTTCTCCGCCTTCGCTAGCGCGTTGGCATTCCAGTCAGCTTCGACCGTATCGACCGCATATTGAGCAGCTTCTTCACTGAACTGCCCACCATATTCCGACACGAGCTGATCGTAGATGCCCTGTTTGGACATATGCATGGTATCGCTGTACGCGATCGCCTGATTGAGGGCGGAGGTGTATTCAGCCGGAACATCGGGGTCGGAAGCCGGCTCTTCCTCTTCCGCAGGAGCATCGACGCTTTCGCCTGCAGGCTCATCGGCGGCCTGCGCCTCCTGCTGCTGTTCGGTCTCGACCGGGTCGGACTCCGATTTCGGCGACCCCATAGCGCCGCCGACCGCTGCAAGGACGACAACGATTACCACCCAAAAGTACCATTTCTTGTAGATTGGCTTGCCGTTTCCTGTTGCATCGTTCTTCTTCATTTCCAAACCTTTCTTCTGCCGTATCCCTTTTCGCAAAGCGAGGCGCCGTATCACGCGCTGTTGCCATATCAAGCTATTGCTTAATCACCCAGGTGTTGCCACATGACTGGCAGACAGCCGTCGTCGTGATGACCGTCTTCGTCTTCTTATTGGGATTGATGAGACGCCAGATCAGCATGGGAAGCGTAAACGCCACCCAAAGGATGGGATGAAGCCACCATCCGACCAAGAGCCAATACGCCACGCTGTGCCGTGCCTTGCCCTTCTCGGTGGCGGAAGCGGAGACCACGACATGGTTCGACCCGCACTTCGAGCAAACCATGGTGATGCTACCAGCTGGCCGCGTCGGCACCATTTGATTGCCGAGCTGATCTATGGTCGGTTGCCCTTCTTCGACAACCCGCTGCGATACGTAGCCCTCGGAACGGTCATCTACGTCAGCCACTTTTATTACCTCCCCAATACCTGATACAAGCTGCATCACCATTATTGGAAAGAGGAGGTTTGATTACATTAGCTGCGAGCTAATCTGGAGGAGCTCGCAAACGATCTCGGCGGCTTCCTCATCCGCTTATGGTTGAACTCGGCATTGTCCCTATACACACTCCTCCAGCAGGAATTTCCAAGCAGGAAGGACCTTGATGTGCACCTCGTCGCACTCGATGTTCTCTTCTTCCTCTTTGGTCACGATGAGCAGCCGCTTCGCCGCACCATCCGCGCGCGCCAGGCGTACGAGGTTGTCAATCTCCCGTTTGCGTGCCTCGCCTGCGATGGAGTAGGCAACCTGAACAGCGACTCCCTCCTCGGGAATATAGAAATCGACGTCAATGCCGGTCTTGGACGATTTGATGTAATGCAGCTTCTCGCCAAAACGGTCAAGAAGCGCAACTGCCACCTCGTTCTCAAGCAACGCGGTATCGCGATCGTAAAGAAAGAGATTCAGAAGTCCGTTGTCCGAGAAATAGTATTTGGGCGATCCCTCCCGTTCCACGAACTTAGCTGTAGCGTTGGTGATATGAAACAGCAGATACGCCTCCTGCGCATAGCCCAGGTACGCAATCACCGTATCCTTGGAAATGCGGTAACCGATGGACTTGAGCACGTTATAAAGCGCTGAGAACGAGATCTCGCTACGAACCGTCTCGGCGACTTTTTTCATGAGCACGCGCAATGCGTTGACGTTGCGCACGTTATACCGTGCCGCGATATCTCCGAGCAACACCTTCTGATAGACATTCTCGACATATTCGCGCGGTAAAGCGTAACGGAGCGACTCGGGAAAGCCGCCATGCTGGTAAAACGTGTCAAAGTGATGGGAGATGCGCCCGATTTCCCGAGTAGTGTAGAGAGCTCCGCCCGTATACGCCTGTCCATTGGCATCAAGGTATTCATCAAAACGGTAAGGAGTCACATGCAACGTGAAATATCTTCCGCCAAGCGTCGAGGAGATCTGACTGCTCAGCATAGTGGCGTTGCTCCCAGTGATATAGACACGCTCCCCCGCGTCAGCAAGGCGACGGGCGAATTTCTCCCAGTTCTCGATGGTTTGGATCTCATCAAAGAAGAAATATCCGCGTTCACCACTTAACTCGCTTTGGACGAAAAGGACGTCTTGGAAATCGGCGGACGTGAAGCCCGCCAGACGCTCGTCTTCGAAGTTTACGTAGATGATACGTTCCCATGTAACGCCGCTCTGCACGAGATCGCGGGCGACGCTGTACAGGAGCGTCGACTTTCCCGCGCGGCGCAAGCCGGTTATGACGTAGTTCACCTGGGGATCGAGCGTGTAGCGCCGAGGAATAATCTGTGCGCCACGGATCACTTCATGCTGGTCGAAAATGATTTGCTTGAGCAATTCCCGATTCATAGGGACCCCTGCTGATAGTTCTGTCTTCTATACAGGACATGACTATATCAGTTTTGTCTTGTATAGTCGACAGGCATAAGAAGCTGCGAAATCCACTCATTTTGCTGGACATCGCTCGAATCGCCGGGGCTGTCCCACGCGCACGTCGACGAATCTCGACGGTGGAAATCGGATGCCCACGGAAGGGTGAAGTTGCGCCAGACGTTTTTCTCGCCGTCTTATCGATAGGCGGCAAGTTTGTACCCGGCACCATCTTGTCGCTAGAGCAGCAGCAGGTTGCGGTAGGTTTCCACGCCGCGCAGCAGGGCGCGTTCGTCGAACATGAAGTCGCTCGCGTGCAGCGCCGCGTCGGCGCAACCCAGCTCGCCGCAGTCCGCCGCATCGCCATCCTCAGGTGCGCCCACGCCCAGCAGGAAGAACACCCCGGGCAGCTGACGCTGGTAAAACGCAAAGTCCTCAGCGATCAGTAGCGGCTCATCGATGCGCACCAGATCGGGCAGCGCGGCTGCAGTCTCGGCGTAGAGCGCGGCGTCGTTGGTCACCGGCGGATATCCCGCCGCGAAGTCGACCGTGGCGGTGCAGCCGGTCGAGGCGCACGCCTCATCGAGCGTCGCGCGGATCTCGCGCTTCGCCCGCTCGAACATCTCGTCCGAAAACACGCGCAGGCTGCCGGCAAGGTGCGCCTCGGCCGCCACCGCGTTGCACACGGTGCCCGCTTCGACCAAGCCGAACTGCGCGATGCAGGGCTCCTCCTGCATCAGGCGCCTCATGAGCCAGCGCTCCGATACCAAAAAGCGCGCCGCTGCGAGTGCCGCATCATGGCTATCGACATCAGATAACCCATAGGTTTTTGCAATATGCAGAGCGCGCCCGTGGATGGTGATATGGGTCTCGCTCGACCGCGCGAGCAGTGCTCCCGGACGCGACGCGACCGTGCCCCACGGCAGGTCGGGCCAGACATGAAACCCGAAGATCCGATCGGCCGCGAACCGCTCGAACACGCCGCTTGCGCAGACGCGCTCCGCGCCGCCCGTCGTCTCCTCCGCTGGCTGAAACACGAACAGGACGTTGCGGGGCAGTTTCACCTCGCCCGTGCGCAGCACCGTATCGACCCACGTGGCCGTCGTGAGCGCCATGGCCATATGGGCATCGTGGCCACACGCGTGCATGCGTCCCGCATGCTCCGATGTACATGGCGCGCCTGTCGCCTCGCCTATGGGCAGGGCGTCCATATCGGCGCGAACGGCCACGGTGCGCTCGGCACCCGCATCGAAAAACGCGCAGACGCACGAGGGGATCGGATGCACGATCTCGCACGAAAGCTGTGCCAGCACCCCCTCGAGGTAGGCGACGGTGCATGGCAAATCGTCATCGAGCTCCGGTATGCGATGGAGGTCGCGGCGGTAGCGGATAAGCTCAGCGAGGACGGTATCGGTTTGGGTCATGGTCTCCCCCAGGCGCGCTGCATTGAATCGGTCCCAGTATACGTCGATGCCCTGAAACGTTTCCAACCGGTATCGCCGCAGGATTCGCTCTTGTTGAGCAAAGTGTTTCGTGTTAAGGTTCCTCCATTCGATAGAGGCGCGGGCGCGATGGCGCGCGGGCGAGCCGGCAGGCGACGACCCCGCGCAAGGGCAAACCCGCCGAACTCGGCAGCCGGGCGCGGCGCGTCGGGTGGGCCTGCGGGAAACACCCGCAGGACTGTCTGCAACGATCTGCAGGAGCGCTATCCAGGAGGCATGATGCCGAAGACTCCCTTTGTGACAAAAGACCAGCTCGTCGAGATTGCCGAGCAGTTCCCGACGCCGTTTCACCTCTACGATGAGGCGGGGCTGCGCCGCTGCGCGCGCGACGTGCGCGAGGCCTTCGCGTGGAACCCCGGCTTCACGGAGTACTTCGCCGTGAAGGCGAACCCCAATCCCCGCCTGATCTCGATCCTTGCCGAATACGGCTGCGGATGCGACTGCTCAAGCGACACGGAGCTCATGCTGAGCGACGCTCTGGGAATCCGCGGCGAGCGCATCATGTTCTCGTCCAACGACACGCCCGCCGAGGATTTTCGCCTGGCCCATCGGCTCAGGGCAATCGTCAACTTTGACGACATCTCGCACATCGATTTCTACGAGCGCGCGACGGGCTCGCTGCCCGAGACCGCCTGCTGCCGCTTCAACCCCGGCGGCCTGTTCCAGCTGGCAAACGGCATCATGGACAACCCCGGGGACTCCAAGTACGGCATGACCGAGCAGCAGCTTGCTCAGGCCTTGACCGAGCTTTCCGCGCGCGGCGTCGAGCGCCTGGGCATCCACGCCTTCCTGGCGAGCAACACCCACGGCGACGAGTACTATCCCGCGCTCGCGCGCATCCTGTTCGAGCTGGCGGTGCGGCTCGAACGCACGACCGGCGTGCGTATCGGCTTCGTCAACCTGTCGGGCGGCGTGGGCATCCCCTATCGCCCCGACGAGACCCCTTGCGACATCCGCGCGATCGGCGAGGGCGTGCGCCGCGCCTACGAGGACGTCCTCGTCCCCGCCGACATGGGGGACGTCGCGATCTACACCGAGATGGGCCGCTTCATGACGGGCCCCTACGGGTGTCTGGTGACCCGCGCCATCCACGAGAAGCATATCTACAAGGACTACATCGGCGTCGACGCCAACGCCTGCGACCTCATCCGTCCGGCCATGTACGGCGCCTACCATCACATCACCGTGATGGGCCAGGCGGGCGGCCCGGACAAGAGCGGCGCCGAGGCCGCCTGCGTCTACGACGTGGTGGGCAACCTGTGCGAGAACAACGACAAGTTCGCCATCGACCGCGCGCTCCCCGCCGTGGACACCGGCGATCTGCTTGTCATCCACGACACCGGGGCGCACGGCCACGCCATGGGCTACAACTACAACGGTCGGCTGCGCCACGCCGAGGTGCTGCTGCGCACAGACGGCACCTGCGAGCTCATCCGACGAGCCGAGACGCCGGTCGACTACTTCGCGACCCTCGATGTCACCGAAACCGGGAGGGCTCTGCTCGCCCGCCTGCAGGATAAGGAGAGCTGATATGGACATCCGCAACCTCGAGGGATCGATTGTCGCCCTCATCACCCCGTTTCGCGCCGACGGCAGCGTGGACTTTGACGCGCTTGGTCGCCTGATCGACTTCCATCTGGATGCCGGCACCGATGCGCTGCTGCCGCTCGGCACCACCGGCGAGAGCTCCACGATGACGCACGAGGAGGACGAGGAGGTCGTGTCGTTCGTGGTCGAGCGCGTCGCGGGCCGCATCCCCGTCATCGCGGGCTCGGGCTCCAACAGCACGCAGACCATGCTCGAGAAGAGCCTTGCCTTCGAGCGCCTTGGCGTCGACGGCCTGCTGCTCATCACGCCGTACTACAACAAGAGCAACGAGGCGGGCATCTACCGTCACTTCGCCACGGTGCTCGATGCCGTCGACATCCCCTGTATCCTGTACAACGTGCCCGGACGCACCGGCTGCTCCATCAGCGTGGCCAACCTTGAGCGCCTGAGCGCACACCCCAATGCGCTCGGCATCAAGGAGGCGAGCGGGTCGATCGCCTATGCAAGCGACATCGCTCACCTGATCGGTCCCGACTTCAAGATGTTCTCGGGCAACGACGACATGGTCGTGCCGCTCATGAGCCTGGGCGCCTCGGGCGTGATCTCGGTGTGGGCAAACATCCAGCCTGCGCTCGTGCACGAAATGGTGCGTGCCTTCCTGGACGGCGACGTTGCGCGCGCCCGCGACATCCAGGTGCAAAGCCTGCCGCTCATCCACGCCTTGTTCAGCGAGGTCAACCCCATTCCCGTCAAGGAGGCGTGCGCGCAGATGGGACTGTGCGAGGCCAACTACCGTCTGCCGCTCGTGCCTATGGCCGACGCTCACCGCGAGACGCTCGTCGCCGTCATGAAGGAGGCTGGTCTGCGTGCTTAGGATCGCGATCATGGGCGACGGGCGCATGGGGTCCCTTATTCGCTCGAGCGCCGAGACGATGTGCGATGCCGACGGTGCGCATGTGTTTGAGGTGGTGGCGCAGTTCGGCTTTGACCTGTCTGGTGTCGACGATGCGCCCGCAGCCGACGTGCTGATCGACTTCTCCAACGTCGGCACCCTTCCCGCCGTCATCTCCTATGTGCAGCGCTGCGGCTGCGCACTTGTAAGCGGAACGACCGGCTACGGCGACGACGAGCTCGATGCGATTCGCGCGCTCGGGGCGAGCGCGCCGGTCGTGTGGTCGGGCAACTACTCCATCGGCGTTGCGGCGCTGCGCCATCTGACCGCACAGGCCACGCGTGAGCTGCCCGGATTTGACGTCGAGATCGTCGAATGCCACCACAACCAGAAGGCCGATGCGCCGAGCGGCACGGCCAAGATGCTGCTCGATGAGGTCATGGCTGCCCGCGCTGACGAGGTGCACGCCGTCTATGGCCGCCAGGGCATGTGCGGCGCACGCGATGCGCACGAGGTCGGCGTGCACGCCCTGCGCGGCGGCACGGTCGCAGGCGTGCATACGGTGTCGTTTTTCGGCACCGACGAGGAGGTCTCGCTCACCCATCGCGCGACGAGCCGACAGATCTTCGTAAACGGTGCCCTCGCCGCGGCGGCAAAGCTCGCCGTGCGCGAACCCGGCTTTTACACCTTTGACGAGCTGATGTTCTGAAATGGGTTGAACGGAACACGTCCCCAA